>DATMXR010000274.1:0-7642 GCA_035561315.1 Feifaniaceae bacterium | reverse complement strand
GGTAACATGCCACAAAAAACGCCGGTACCCTCAAGTTCATTCTCCAATCCGCTTTTTAAGCAGCGCCGCTCCCTCCCAAGCCCCCGTAAAAATGCAGCCAAACAGCGAAAATGTATCCGGTCATACTGCGTCTTGATTTTGCAGCCCAAAATGTTACCGCTAACATTCCTTTCCGCCTATATTCGCATCGCTTTGAATTCGTCTCCCGAATTCAAAAAAAGATAAACAGGAGGAACACAATATGAAACGAACCTTCGCATTGCTACTGGTTGTTCTCATGACGCTGTCCCTTGTTGCCTGCACCGCGGCGCCCGCAGCCGAACAGCCGGCGGCGCCCGCGCCGGAAGCGCCCGCGGAACCCGCCGCACCCGCGCCGGAAGCACCCGCCGGCCCCGTCGATTACAGGACGTTCAAGATCGATCCCGGCAAGATCCCGCAGGAAAAGCTCGACACCACCCTGTATGTCGCCGCCTCCGTCCGCGGCCTGGACAACCCGTACATCGTGACCATCATCCAGGGCATGGACATGTTCTGCCAGTACTTCGATACCATCGGCCAGAAGTATGAGAAGCAGACGCTCGATTCCGGCGGCTCCAACGACAAGGAAGTCGACAACATGAAGCAGTTCGCCGCAAAAGCGAACGGCAACGCCATCGCCTATTCCGATCCCAACGAGTCCGCCATCGCCCCGGCGCTTGCCGAAGCCATGGCCTCCTCCGGCGGCTACATCGGCACCGCCTGGAACAAGCCCGACGACGTCAGCCCCTGGGATTATGACCCCAACTGGGTCGTACACACCTCGCCGGATAACGTGGTGGGCGGCTACAACATCACCAAGGCGCTCTCCGACGCCATAGGCGGGAGCGGCGAAATATTCGTGCTCGAAGGCATGCTCGGCAACACCGCCGCGACCGACCGCGCGAAGGGCCTGGAAAAATACCTGGCGGAGAACCCCAACATCAAGGTCGTCGCGCGCGATACCGCGAACTGGGACACCAAGCAGGCGCTCACCCTGGTGGAAACCTGGCTGAGCCAGACCCCGGACGTCAAGGGCATCTGGTGCGCGAACGACAACATGGCGACCGGCGCCATCCAGGCGCTTGACAAAGCCGGGCTCAAGGGCAAGGTCGCGGTCGTCGGCATAGACGCCACCACCGACATGATAAACGCCATCAACGAAGGCTTCGCCACCGCCACCGTCAGCTCCAACGGCTACCTCCAGGGCGGCTACACGCTGGCTATCTGCTACGCGGCCTGGGCGGGCCTCATCGATCCCACCGAGCTGCCGCAGGAATTCCGGCAGTTTGCAACGCCTTCCATGCTGGTGACCCAGGAGAACGTGAAGGGGTACATCGCGGAGTATGTAGACAAGCAGCCCTCCATGAACTTCTCCGAAATCTTCTCCTGCAAGGCGGACTAACTTTAATATTCCCACGCCTGGGCGCAATTTAGGGAACCCTGTGCGGCAAGGGAAGCTTCCCTTGCCGCACGAAGAATCCTCTTGTTAAAATGAAGTCGGCGCATCGGGGTTCCTGAAGAATTTTAGCTGAAACGGAGTAACACGTCATGACAAATCCGGCTTTTAATGATCTTACGATCACGGATGAATTTGCCGCCAGGGTAAAAGCGGAACACCGGCAGACGCAGATCATTAAATGGGCGCCCATCGGGGTGCTTGTCGCCCTGTGCATCGTATTCTCCATCGCGCGGGGCAACGCTTTTACCTCCGCCAACAACATCACAGCGCTTTTAAACCAGCTCGCCATCCCGCTGCTGGTTGCGTGCGGCCTCACATTCGTCATCATACTCGGAAGCATCGACCTGTCCATAGACGGAACGGTCGGCATGGCGGGCTCCCTGCTTTCGGTTTTTGTGCTCAATACGAAAAACGCGAGCGACCTTGGCATATTCGGCATACTCTTCGCCGTTGCGGCGAGCGTGCTCGCGGGGTTTTTGATAGGCCTTCTGCATGTCAAGCTCAAAATCCCCTCGTTCATGGTATCGTTCGGGTTCATGTACATCTGCAAGGGCATCGCCACGCTCTCCTACGGCGGCATCCCCGCGCAGATCACGGACCCCGTGCTGGTGCAGGTCCCGAAGACGAATTTTTTAGGCGTCCCCGTCATCACCTGCGTGGCGCTCATTATGCTGCTGGTTTCCTACTTCATGCAGGAATATACGCCGCTCGGCCGGCACATCTACGCCGTGGGCACGGATGAAAACATCCCGCGCAGCGTGGGCGTCAACGTGGACCGCGTCAAAATTCTGGTATTCACCTACGCGGGGCTGATGTTCGGCATCGCGGGGGTGCTGGGGGCGATACGGCTTGGCCAGGGCCAGGCGCAGATCGGCCAGGACCTGATGTTCCCGGCGCAGGCCGCCGTGGTCGCGGGCGGGACCTCGCTTTCGGGCGGCAAGGGCGGCGTGATCAACACGCTCGTCGGCACGCTCATCATGGTGGTGCTCGATAACGGCCTGGCGCTTTTGGGCGTGAACCCCTACATCAAATCCGGCATACAGGGGCTCATCATACTCACCGCGGTGGCGCTGACCATATCCCACGGCCGCAAGGTCATCAGCAAGTAAGCGCGAAGGGAGAATGTAACATGGAAAAGCAGCCGCTCTTCTGCGCGAAGAACATCACAAAATCCTTTCACGGCACGCAGGCGCTAAGCGGCGTGGACCTTACGGTGTACCCGGGCGAGGTCGTGGGCCTGATCGGCGAAAACGGCGCGGGCAAGTCCACGCTGTTAAAGATCATCATCGGCGTGCAGCCGCCCTCCTCCGGGAAAATGACGATGCACAACAAGCCCTACGCCCCGAAGAATCCGCGCGAGGCGAACGCGGAAGGCATCGGCATGGTGTTTCAGGAGCAATCCCTCATCACCAACCTGACCGTGGGGCAGAACATATTCTTCGGCTATGAAAAACAGTTCAAAAAGCACGGTTTTGTCAACTGGAAGCGGCTGAACGCAATGGCGCAGAAGGCGCTAGACAACGTGGGGGCCGCCGGCATCCCGCCGCAAAAGCGGGTGGCGGATCTGAACTTTGCGACGCGCCAGCTCGTGGAGATCGCGAAGGTCGTCAATGTCGCGGGCTCCTCGGGCAGCGAACACTGCCTGATACTGCTCGACGAGCCCACCTCCGTATTAAATGAATCCGAGGTGCAGCGGCTGTTCTGTGAGATCAGGAAGCTGACAAAGGCCGGACATTCCGTCCTGTTCGTTTCCCACCGCCTCGACGAGGTGCTCGAGATCTCCGACCGCGTCTATGTGTACAAGGACGGAAAAAACGCGGGCAACATGCAGACCTCGGACGCGGACGAGGCGGCGCTGTACGAACTGATGGTGGGCCGCTCCACCACCACGGAATATTACAAGCTGGAGCGGCAGAAAGCCCCCGGCGAAGAGGTCGTCATCGAATGCCGCGGCCTTGGATTGAACGGCGTATTCAAGCATGTGGACTTTAAGCTCCACAAGGGCGAGATATTGGGCATCTGCGGCGTGGTGGGCTCCGGCAAGGAGGATATCTGCTCCGTGCTCTGCGGGGACGACGTGCCCACCTCCGGCGAGCTGTACGTGCGCGGGAAGAAGATCAATTTCTCCTCCCCCGCCGACGCGCTGAAACACAGCATCCTGATGGTGCCCAAGGAGCGCTGGGAGGAGGGCATCGTCAACTCCCTTTCCGTATGCGACAACATCGCGCTTTCCGACCCGGAAAAGCTCAAAAGCGGGCCGCTGATCTCCCGGAAGAAGCTCAGGCGCCAGGCGGACGAATGGGTGGATACGCTGCGCATCAAGACCCGGGACATCGACGAGCTGGCCATACAGCTTTCCGGCGGCAACCAGCAGAAGGTGGTGTTCGCCCGCGCGCTTGCGAGCGGCTGCGATATTCTGATACTCAACCACCCCACGCGCGGCGTGGACGTGGGCGCGAAGGAAGAAATCTACGGCCTGATCCGCGATATGGTCGGCAACGGCAAATCCATCATACTGCTGGGCGATACGCTGGACGAATGCATCGGCCTATCTAACCGGCTCATCGTGATGCGCGACGGGCTCATTACCGGGGAACTGGACGCGCCGGGAAACTTAAAGCCCAGCCAGGTCGATATCGTCAGCATCATGATGTGAGGAGGGACGCGCAATGACACAACCCGTTTTGAACACAAAGCCCGCGGCGGGCAGGAAACGCACATTTGACTTTATGCGGTATTTCAGCGTGGTCGCCGTCATACTCCTGGTGGGCGTGTTCACCATACTGGACCATAACTTTGTGAACCGGGCGAATCTGACGAACCTGTTAAGCGATACGGCGCCGCTCATGATCATGGCCTGCGGCGCGACCATGGTGCTGCTTTTAGGGTCCGTGGACCTTTCCATAGGCTCGACCTGCTCTGTAGTCAACGTCCTGATGGTAAAGATACTTTCCGAAACGTTCCGGCAGACAAACAATTTATTTCTGTCCACCGTTTGTGCGTTCGGCGCCTCGCTGGCGTTCGGCGCGGCGGCGGGATTCATGCTGGGCTTTATCCATGTGCGGCTGAAGATCCCCTCGTTCATCGCCTCCCTGGGCTTTATGTCCGTCTGGAAGTCCACCGCTCTCCTCATCAGCGAGGCGCCGGTATCCATACCCAAGGCGCTGTGGCCGTCCATCAACTGGGCAAAGATCTCCTTCGGGGTGCTCGGTTTTCCGCTCGTGCTGGCGGGCGTCGTGATACTCGTGTTCTTTGTGCTGCAAAGTAAGACCAGCTTTGGAAAGGCGCTCTACGCCATAGGCGGGAACGAGCGGGCGGCCAGAATGGCGGGCATCCGCATCGACCGGTGCAAGATACTCGCGTTCGTGCTTTCCGGCTTATGCTCGGCGCTCGGGTCCATATTCCTCGCCGCAAAGCTCAAAAGCTCCGCCCCCACCGTGGGCGATCCGTTTACGCTCTTGGTGATCGCCTCCGTGGCGCTGGGCGGCACGGCGCTTTCGGGCGGCAAGGGCTCGGTGCTCGGCACGGTATTGGGCGTGTTCATCGTATCCATCATACGCAACGGGCTCAATTTTGCGGGGGTCGACGTGTTCTGGCAGAACATCGTGTTCGGCATCGTCGTCATCGCCGCTGTGGCCATCACGGTGGACCGCACCGGCCGCAGCATCGTCGTCAAGTAATTTCATCAAATGATACATAAAGGAGAAAAACAATGAGAAGCCTGGCAGTGGAAAAGGATTTGAGCCTGCGGATCGTGGACGTGCCCATGCCGGCCTACGACGATTGCAGGGTGCTGGTCAAGACGCTCAGCTGCGGCGTGTGCGCGGGTACGGATACCAAAATCGCGCACGGCAAATTTAAAAACGTGGAACAGTACCCCCTCCTGCTCGGACATGAGGCCGTGGGCGAGGTGCTGGAGGTCGGCAAAAACGTGACCCGCTTCAAGGTGGGGGACCATGTGCTGCTCCCCTTTGTGGAGGGTGAGCTGGGCGGCTACGCCTCCTACTGGGGCGCGTTCTCCGAATACGGCGTCTGCGGGGACTGGCTCGCCATGGCGCAAAACGGCACGGGGCCGTATACGCCGGGCTTCGGGGATTTTTACAGGACGCAGACCGTGCTCCCCAAGGGCTTTGACCCGATATCGAGCGCCATGATCGTTACGTTCCGCGAGGTGCTCTCCGGCATCCGCTCGTTCGGCTTCAAGCACGGCGAAAGCCTCGTGGTGTTCGGCGCGGGTCCGGTCGGGCTTTGCTTTGTGAAGTTCTCAAAGCTCCTGGGCCTTGGCCCCGTCATTTCCGTAGACATTATGGATGAAAAGATCGGGGAAGCGGAAAAAGCGGGCGCGGACTACGCGTTCAACAGCACGAAGACCGACATCGTCTCCGAAATCAAGAAAATATGCCCCGAGGGCGTCGACCATATGGTGGACGCGGTGGGCGTGAACGAGCTGATCTTGACCGCCATGCAGTTTGTAAAGGACGGCGGGCAGATGTGCACCTACGGCATTTCCCCGAAGCTGAGCATGCAGCTTGACTGGAGCCGCGCCCCCTACAACTGGAGGCTCAGCTTCCTGCAGTTCCCCTACAAGCGCATGGAGGCGGACGCCAACAGCCAGATCATCAACTGGATCGAAATGGGCGTGCTGGACCCCAGCGATTTTATCTCCCATGTGTTCCCGTTTGAAAACATACTCGACGCGTTCGACCTCATCGAAAAACGGCAGCCCTGCAAAAAGATCGTCATCAGGTATTAAGGAGGACCGGCCATGAGCATGCTGACGCGACACACAAGAGGATACGGCTCCCCCGGGCGGTATTTTCAGGGCCCCGGGCTGCTGGATGCACTCAATACGTTTACCGCGCTCTACGGAAACAGGGTGTTCGCGGTGATCGACGGCTTCTTTTTTGACGCCTATACGGAAAAATACCGGGCGCTGTACAAAAATTTCGGCGCGATACTGACCGAGCGCTTCGGCGGCGAGGTGACCGAAAAAGAGATACTCCGCGTGACCGAGGTCGCGAAACCCTTTGCGCCGGACGTCATCGTGGGCATAGGCGGCGGAAAGACGCTCGATACCGCGAAAGCGGCGGCGGACAATTTCCATGCGCCGGTCATCATCGCCCCCACCACAGCCTCCACCGACGCGCCGTGCAGCGCGCTCTCCGTCATCTATAAAGAGAACGGGGAGCACAGCCACGCGCGCCACTATGTGGGAAGCCCGAATATCGTGCTGATGGACAGCGCCGTCATCGCGAAAGCGCCGATCCGGTATCTTATCGCTGGCATGGGGGACGCGCTGACCACATATTTTGAAGCGAAAGCCAACGAGGCCTCCGATTCCCCCAACTATATCTCCGGCGGCTACCGCAGGCCCAAGGCCGCCATGGCGATCGCGGAGCTGTGCTACAAAATCCTTCTGGAGGACGGCCTCAAGGCGAAGCTCGCGGCGGAGCAGGGCCTTGTGACGGAAGCGGTGGAAAACATCATAGAGGCCAACACGCTCTTAAGCGGCCTCGGGTTTGAAAACACCGGCTGCGCGGGCGCGCACTCGGTGGGGGACGGCATCACCGGCTTAAAGGAAGGCGCAACCACGCTCCACGGGGAGCGCTGCGCGTTCGGCGTCATCTGCCAGCTCATAGCGGAGGGCGGGACCGCCGCGGAATTGGAAGAGGTGCTCCGCTTCAACATAAGCGTCGGCCTGCCCGTCACTTTGGAGGACCTGGGCGTTCCGAATACGGAGGAAAACCTTAAAACGATCGCGGAGGTCTCGCTGCATTCCTTCTGGGACGCGGAGCCGTTTCAGATTTCCGTTCCCGAGATCATGCAGGCGGTCAAAGCGGCGGACAGCCTGGGCCGCTATTATCAAAAAAACCGCGCCCTGTAGACCCAAATACCAGTTTGAAGGGAAAAACGTATGCCGAACTATCTCATCGCTCACGATATCGGAACTTCCGGAAACAAGGCCTCCCTGTTCACGACGGACGGCCGGCTCTTAAAAAGCACCGTGAGCGCTTACCCGACCGACTATTTTTCCTCCAACTGCGCGGAGCAGGACCCGCTGGACTGGTGGCGCGCCGTATGCGAAAGCACCAGGGAGCTTCTCTGCGGCATCGACAGCAGGGATGTGCTGGCCGTTTCCTTCAGCGGCCAGATGATGGGCTGCGT
>DATMXR010000273.1:0-13303 GCA_035561315.1 Feifaniaceae bacterium | reverse complement strand
CTTTAAGGAGGAAGACTATGAAAAAACTGTTAGCTCTTGCCTTGGCCGTATTCATGATCGCGATGGTCGCTGGCTGCAGCACGCCCGCGCCTACGGCATCCTCTGCTACCGAAGCCCCGGCTGCTGCTACCGAGGCCCCGGCCGCTGCTATCGAATCCCCCAAGTCGGCAGATGAAAAGTTCACGATCGCGACCGTCGTCAAACTGACCGGCGTTGCGTGGTTCGACAGGATGGAAGAAGGCGTCAACCGGTTCGCAGCCGATACCGGTATGGATGCTTTCCAGACCGGCCACTCCACCGCTGACCCCGCCGAGCAGGTCCGTATCATTGACGACCTTATCGCACAAGGCGTGGACGCTATCTGCGTGGTCCCGAACTCCACCGAATCCCTTGAAGCTGTTCTTAAGAAGGCCATGGATGCCGGCATCGTTGTCATTGCGCACGAGGCTTCCAACATCCAGAACGCCAACTTCGACATCGAAGCGTTCGACAACATCGAATACGGCAAGCACTTTATGGGCATGCTGGGCGAAATGATGGGCGGCAAGGGCCAGTACACCACCTTCGTCGGCTCCCTCACCGCTACCTCCCACAACGAGTGGGTTGACGGCTCCACCCAGGTCCAGTCCGAGAAGTATCCCGACATGGAGCTCGTTTCCAACAAGAACGAGAGCACCGAGAACATCGACAACGCTTACAGCAAGACCCTTGAGCTGCTCAAGGCCTACCCCAATCTCGTTGGCTTCCAGGGCTCCGCTATGACGGACGTCGTGGGCGTCGGCAAGGCGATTGACGAAATGGGCAAGCAGGACAGCACCGTTGTCATCGGCACTTCACTCGTCTCCGTTGCCGGCCAGTACCTCGAAACCGGCGCTATCGACAAGATCTCTTTCTGGGATCCGGCTGAGGCCGGCTATGCCATGAATGAGCTGGCTCTGATGATACTCAAGGGCGAAGTCCCCGCGGACGGCGTGAGCCTCCAGGCGGCAGGCTATCAGAACCTCAAACTTGTCGGCAAGGTTTTCTACGGGTCCGCGTGGATCGACGTTGACAAGAGCAACATGGGCGATTACAGCTTCTGATTCCTGATTGCCTCTCGTAGGTAGATGAAACAAGCCCGGCCGGACTGTTGGCCGGCCGGGCTTAAACGCAAGTACGCCGGAAACCGCTGCAAAGTGCTTCATGGCTTGCTTTCGGCGGTTTATTATTTTTTTATGGCTTTTTGTTCTGTAAATTATTGAAGCGGGCCGCATTTTCGCTATACTTAGCTTGTATATACTTGTCGGTGCTGAATTGCTGCGGATTAAAAAGGAAGGAATATATATGCGTAAGCCCTTTATCAAGCTAACAGGTATTTCCAAGTCCTTCGCAGGCGTCCATGCGTTGCAGGATGTGGACATGACCATTTATGAAGGGGAGATCCGCTGCCTGGCAGGAGAAAACGGCGGCGGCAAATCCACGCTCATTAAGGTCATTTCCGGTTTCTACACGCCAGATAGAGGTGAAATCGAAATTGCAGGAAAGGTATTCCAAAGGCTCACCCCACAGCAGGCTATTCGGGAGGGCATCCAGATCATCTACCAGGATTTCTCCATATTCCCAAACCTGACGGTTGCGGAAAACATAGCGCTCAGTCTGGATAGACTGCACGGCAAAAGGTTTGTAAATTGGCCGTCCATCAAAAAGAATGCGCGGCGTGCGCTGGATATGATCGATATCCATATGGATCTCGACGCGCTCGTAGGCGGGCTGTCCGTAGCGGACCGGCAGATTGTAGCCATCTGCAGGGCGCTTTTGCAAGATGCCAAGCTGCTTGTCATGGACGAACCCACCACGGCGCTCACGCGCAAGGAAGTGGACAGCCTGTTTGCCGTAGTGCGTGATCTGCAGAAAAAGGGAATTTCCATACTGTTCGTCAGCCACAAGCTGGAGGAAGTGTTTGAAATCGCGGAAGAGCTCACCGTACTGCGTAACGGCAGGAAGGTGACTGAAGGGCCGATGAAGGAGTTCGGCCGGGGAAAATTCATTTATCACATGACCGGCCGCACCATCGAATCCACGCGGTTCGTCGCTCCAACGATCAGCGGCGCGCCATTGCTCAAGGCGGAAAGTATCGGGATCAAAGACCTGTTTGACGATATATCGTTTGAACTATATGCCGGTGAAATCATAGGCATTACAGGATTGCTGGGCTCAGGGCGCAGCGAGCTTGCACGGGCGCTTTTTGGGCTTGAAAAAATCATGAAGGGCCGCCTGTATGTGCAGGGTGCCCCCATAAAGCCGGGTTCCGTGCAGGATGCCATCCAACACGGCATTGCCTACGTGCCGGAGGATAGATTGACGGAAGGTCTGTTCCTGCCGCATTCTATCAGCAACAATATGGTCGCTGCCACGGTCGGTACCGTGCTCGGCGGGGGAGGGCTCATCAGCAAGCAGAAAATGCGCGAGCGTACAAAGGAATGGATCGACGAACTGAACATCGTAACACCATCCGGCGAGCTGCCCGTGCAGAGTTTATCAGGCGGCAACCAGCAGCGCGTCGTGCTGGCAAAATGGCTGTCCACCAAACCTAAAGTGCTGATATTGAATAGCCCTACCGTCGGCGTCGACATCGGTTCCAAAACCGATATCCACTCTTACGCCAGAAAGCTTGCACAGCAGGGCATGGGAGTCGTCATCATTTCGGACGATATCCCCGAGGTGCTGGATAACTGCAATCGTGTGCTGGTCATGAGAAAAGGGCGGATCGTCGGCAGCATGGAGACCTCGGAACTGACGCCCGAGATCATGTCCCGCAAGCTGAGCGAAGCATAACGGAAGGGGAACAGGATTATGAAAGCGAACTCCCCAATCAGGAGTATACTGCACAGAAACGAATTCTACGTAGCGATGGCGGTTCTGGCGCTGTGCATTGTGATCGGCATAAAAAACCCCGTGTTCTTTACGGCGAACAACGCAGTGGATTTGCTCAAGGCGGCTGTCGTCAACGGCATCATGGTGTATGCGGTCATGCTGGGCATTATCGCGGGCGGAATAGACGTTTCGTTCCCGGCGATCGCGGTTTGCTCCATGTACATCACCAGCAAACTGTGCGATACCATTGCGTATAATGGTCCCGTCGTATTCCCGATACTGCTCTCTGTCTGCATCGGCACTGCGCTTGGCGCGATCAATGGCCTGATCATCTCGATGTTCGAGCTTCCGGCGTTTATCGTTACGCTGGGGACATCCAATGTATTTCACGGGCTGTTGATCTCGCTGATGGGCGCCAAGCCCGTCAACCGTCTGGTCCCGCCCATGGAGGCCATGAGCAAGGCGGAAATATTCCATGTGCAGGGTGAAAACTATATTTCCATATTGCCGGTAACGTTTTGGTTCCTGCTGGCCATTATCGCCATCGTGTATGTGCTGCTCAACTACACCATGCTCGGGCGCGGCATATACGCGCTGGGCGGCGACCGTGTCTCCGCGGAGCGTGCGGGTTTCAACATCAAGGGTATCACCATATTCGTATATACCTTCATCGGCTTTGCGTCCGGCCTTGCGGGTATCTGCCATACCATACAGGCGCGTACCTGCGTGCCGACAGACCTGATGGGGAGCGAGCTCATCATCATCGCTGCGGCGGTGCTCGGCGGTACGAACATCGCGGGTGGCAAGGGTACCGTGCTGGGCACGACGCTAGGCCTTGCGCTCATCACCATTGCGCGCAACAGCCTGATACTGATGGGCATACCGCCAACAGCCCAGCGCGCCGTCGTGGGCCTAATCATAGTCGCCGGTACCGGCATATCGGCATACCAGGCAATGAAGGAAGCGAATAGGATCCCCAAGGTTATGGATGACGAACCCTGCAAGGAGGGCTGAGAGTGGAACAGCAGAATAACGCGAACGCGCCTAAAAAAAGACTGCCCGTTGATCTGAACGGCATTCGCAGCGACTTGCTGTTTGACGGTAATCTTGTGCGGCTGAGCATCATTATGGTCGTGTCGTTTGTGCTGATGGCGCTGCTCAATCCCGAGCTTTACCTTACAAATAAGAACTTTATGTCCATGGCATACCAGTTTCCGGAGATCGGTTTGTTTTCCATCGCCGTTATGATTGCCATGCTGATGGGTGGTATCAACCTTTCGGTGCTGGGAATTGGCAATCTGAGCGCCATCGTATCCGCTTATACGATGATCGCGCTGGCGCCTTCCATGGGCAATCTCGGAGCCATCTGCGCCGGTATCGTAGTATCGCTGCTGGTGGGTATTGTCTGCGGCGCGCTCAACGGCTTCCTTATCGCCAGGGTGGGCATTCCCGCTATGCTGGCGACGCTGGGCACAATGGAGATGTTCTCCGGCATCGGCATATTCCTGACCGACGGTTCCGCTGTATTTGGGCTTCCGGAGGGTTACGAATTTATTGGCGCGGGGACGCTGCTGGGCATTCCCATCCCGACGGTCATATTTATCGCGGTTGCCGGCCTGTGTACGGTGCTGTTGCAGAAGAAGAAATTCGGCCTCGAAATTTACCTGCTGGGCACCAATGAGAAAGCGGCGCGCTTTACGGGTATACAGACGAAGCGGGATATTATTAAGGCGCATATGCTGGGTGGCCTGCTTTCGGCAATCGCCGGAATCATTATGTCCTCACGTACGATTTCCGCGAAAGCCGACTACGGTTCTTCCTACACGCTGCAGTGCATTCTGGTGGCGGTGCTGGGCGGCGTTAATCCAAGCGGCGGCTTTGGGAAGGTGACGGGCGTAGTCATGGCGATACTGACGCTGCAGTTCCTTTCGAGCGGTTTCAATATCATGCGCGCTGATTCCTACTTTAAGACGTTCGTCTGGGGCGCGGTGCTCATTGCGACGCTGATCATCAATCACTACGGCAATAAGAACAAGGGACGTAGGAAAAAGTCCGCCGCACAATAAACCGATTCATAACCGATACTATTATTCAAACGAAGGAGGCGTCATCCCATGCAAAGATTGCTGAACAAACCCGAGAATTACGTGGATGAAATGCTCAAAGGCGTGCTCGCCGCGCATCCTGACAAGGTCAAAGTCGTAAACGATGATCTGCGCTGCTACGTGACGGTAAGGAAAAAATCCGGCAAGGTCGGCATCGCCACGGGTGGCGGCTCCGGCCATCTGCCGCTGTTCATGGGCTACGTAGGCGACGGTATGCTCGACGGTGCAAGCATCGGCGGCGTATTCCAATCTCCCAGCGCAGATCAGATGTATCAGGTCACCAGGGAAATCGACAGCGGCGCCGGCGTGCTGTATATTTACGGCAACTATGGCGGCGATATCATGAACTTTGATATGGCCAAGGAAATGGCCGAGTTCGACGACATCAAAGTGATGCAGGTAGTCGCGGGCGAGGATGTCGCTTCCGCGCCCAAGGGCAAGGAAAACAAGCGCCGCGGCGTCGCCGGCATATTCTTCATATTCAAATGCGCGGGCGGTGCGGCGGACGCAATGCTGCCGCTCGAGGAAGTCGCGCGTATCGCGCAGAAGGCTGCCGATAACGTCCGCACCATGGGCGTTGCTCTAACCCCCTGCATCATACCTGAAAACGGCAAGGCGAATTTCGAAATTGCGCCGGGCAACATGGAAATAGGCATGGGCATCCACGGCGAGCCAGGCATTGAAAAAGCCCCGATTCGTCCGGCGGACGTTATAGTGAGTGAGATGCTCGACCGCATACTGCCCGATCTTCCCTATGAGAGCGGCGATGAAGTGGCCGTGCTGGTCAACGGCTTGGGCGCAACCCCACTGGAGGAGCTCTACATTGTCTACCGCCGCGTGCATGAACTGCTTACCGAAAAGGGTATCAAGGCGTTCAAGGCGTATGTGGGCGAGTATGCAACTTCTATGGATATGGCAGGCATGTCCGTGAGCCTGCTCAAACTGGATGCGGAGCTCAAGAAATATCTTTCCATGCCCTGCCGAACGCCGTTCATATCACAGGAGCAACTCTAATGAATACCATCAGCAGGCAGGATGTCATTTGTTTTTTTGATAAAGCGGCGGATGTTATGGCGGAGCACAAGGATTATCTGACCGAAATGGACGCTGCTTTAGGAGACGGCGATCTGGGGCTTACCATGACTTCCGGTTTTGCAAAGGCAAAGGAAGCCGTACATTGCTCGGAAGAGACGGATCTGGGCAAGCTGTTTATGCTTGCGGGCATGACCATCGCGAAGGCCGCGCCTTCTACTATGGGTACGTTGGTGGGCTCTGGCTTTATGAAGGTGGGAAAAGCTTTCAAAGGCAAAAAGAGCATGGGTATTGCCGAGCTTGCGGCGTTTGTGGATCAGTTTGTGGAAGGGCTGATGGAGCGCGGTAAGGCCAGACCGGGCGACCGCACCATCATAGACGCCATGTATCCCGCCGCGCGGTATCTTGAAAAAGCGCACGACGCAGGCGCTTCGCTTGAAGAGGCCGCAAAAGGTGCACTGGCTGCAGCGGAAGAGGGATTGGAAGCTACCAAGAGCATGGTCGCGGCGTTCGGTCGCGGCGTGTTCTTCGGCGAGCAGGTGCTGGGCAAGCCCGATCAGGGCGCTACGGTGGGCGTATACATCATACAGGTGTGGAAAGAGATCATTTGCGCATAAGAATGGTTCCTTTAACTTTATAAGCAGCTCCTTACCCAAGTCCTGCGCAAGCCGCTGCAAGACCTTGGATGGGTTATACGTCCCTACGGGCGACAAGCTCCTTCTGCGTTATGCGGGCTTCAATGGTGGCTTGTATAATCGCCCTCTCCGGCGCCTGCGCATCCCATTCCTCTTTAAACTCAGGGCCTTCTGGCTGTTCGGCTAAATATTGATCAAAGCCGCTCATAGCCTCAATCCTTTGCCTTTCAGCGGGCAATCACCTGAATTCTATGTGCAGTTCCTTGCCCAAACCTCGGGCAAAAATCCCCTTACGCCGACGGCGGTCAGCTTCGGCTCTATGCGGTTTGCGGCATGAAGGCATATCTACGCAATCGGCGGCAACGAGCACGCGTCGCGGATCGTGGGCATCGACATACAAAAGAGCAAGATACTGGTGTACGGGATGTCCGGCCTAATGGCGTCTGTCGCGGGCGTGCTGATTATGTGTCGTCTAGGGGCAGCGCAACCCAGTGTGGGGCAGGGTTGGGTAATGCCATCGGTGACGGCTGCGATTATCGGAGGGACGTCGATGAGCGGTGGGCAGGGCGGCGTGATTGGCACCATCATCGGCGCAGCGCTGATGGGTGTAATCTCCAACGCCATCGTATTGCTGGAGGTATCGCCTTACTGGGAGAAGGTGATCATCGGCATAGTGGTGCTGATTGCGGTGACGATTGACCGGGTGCGTGCGAATCTGGGGAACAGGTAACGCGGCGAAGCTTGCAAATTCCAAGGAGGTTTTTATGAACAGCTATGAAGCGTCGTACCGCGACGTATTGAAAATTGAAAGAGATATCATTGATGCGCTGCTAAATACGATGGATTTCAACGTGATGAACGAGATTGTCGATCTGCTATGCACCATAAAAAAAGACAGCAAGAAGGTGATTACCGCAGGATGTGGGACGTCGGGCATCGCGGCGCAGAAGATTGCGCACACGCTCAGCGTGGTTGAGGTGCCGTCGTTTTTTCTCTCGCCTGCCAACTCGATACACGGGGGCATGGGGGCGATACAGCAAGGGGACGTAGTGGTGCTGCTGACCAAGGGCGGGAACACGCCGGAGGTTCTGAACTATATTCCGGTATGCCGGAAAAAGGGCGCCAGGATTATCGGCGTAACGGAAAATGAGGATTCTGTGCTGGCGAAAAACAGCGATATCTTCCTGAAGGTAAAGATAGATAGAGAGCCGTGCCCGTGGGGACTAATCGCGTCGGGCAGTATTGTGGCGGTGATCGCGGTATGGGACGCGATCGCGTTTACGGTGATGCGTCATAACGGGTTTACGAAGGAGGAGTTTTATCTGACTCATCCGGGCGGTTTGGTGGGAGATAAACTGAGGGCGCAGAATATCGGGCAATGAGTTGATTATGTCGAAAATAAACTAAACTGTGCAAAGATTATTTTTTGCATGAGCAAAGGGTGCGGTGAAACGTTGTGCTTTTTATTTTGGCTCTCCGCCAATAGTTGGGGTATAGAAAAAACAGACTAGAGTCTGTTTCAGCCTGCTGACAAACCCGGTCAGCAGGCTGACCCATCATCCTAAATCGGGTGATGGGTGTATTCTGTATCTTCGATATATAAAGAAAACCGATGGCCGCCCCACTTTAGGCGTTCCCTTAAATGCACAAACCACCTGTCAGCCCGATTGCCCGGAATTCCCCGGAACCGTCTCGCAACACGCTTATCCAAACCGCCCTTTTGTCCGCTTCGCCCCTCGCCGCATCCTTTAACGGGCGATCCGCGGTTGAAACACGCCGTTCAAACGACTATAATATAGTTGTCATTTTATGGGGAAGGGCGGTTGTGCGATGCAATACATATCCGCCGCGGAAGCTTCCGAAAAGTGGGGCGTCTCTCTCAGGCATGTGCAGCGGCTTTTGGCGGCCGGCCGGATTCCCTGCGCCAAAAAATACGGAAGGGTTTGGATGATTCCGGACGACGCGGGAAAACCCGCCGATCCGCGCAGGGAGAAAAAGCCTCAAAAGTCGCTGTCGGCGGAGCTTGCCCATGTGATCGCGGCCACCTCCGTACCCATGCCGCCGCATCATCCCGACGCGATTTTGAACGCCGTGGGCGAGGAAAGGCTGCGGCTTCAATACGAAGCGGATCTGGCTTACCTGCGGGGCGATTTTCGGCGGGCGATGTGCTGCTTCCATAAAACCGAAGGGGACGATGCGGCCAGGCTGCGCGCGTCCCTGGTAGCGGTCGCGGCGGCCATCAGCATGGGGGACTATCCTGCGTACCTGAAGATCGAGGCCTATCTCAAAAGCTGCGTGGACACAGGCGGCAGCGATATATCCGCCTGCGCCCAGCTGGCTTTGGCCAGCGTCGCCGTGAGCGTGACCGCCCCCAACATGGTTCCCCGCTGGCTGAAAGACGGGGATTTCAGCGCCCTCCCCGCCCCCTCGCAGGCGGACCCGGCGTACATGATCTATTTGCGCACAAAATACTTTCTGTGCATCGGCCAATATGAAACCGCGCTGGCCGTGGCGCAGACCGCGCTGGCTTTTTGTGCGGCGGAGCGGGGGGTCACGTTCCCCCGGATTTATCTCAGGACCGTATGCGCGCTCGCCTGCCATTGCCTTGAACGCGGGGAGGAAGCCGGGCGCTGGCTGCTTCAGGCCATGCGCATCGCGCTCCCTCACGGCTTTATTACGCCCTTTGCGGAGATCGTTTCCGATCTGGGCGGCCTTATGGAGCAGTATCTGGAGCGGGAATTCCCGGAATATTACGACGCCGTCATAGAGCAATGGAAGCGCACGATAAAAAACTGGATCACGTTCCACAACCATTTCACCAAGGACAACATCACGCTGGTCCTTTCCCTGCGGGAATATCATCTTGCAATGCTGGTGGCCCGCCGCGTCCCTTATGCGAAAATTGCAAAACAGTTCAACATTTCCGTTGGCAGGCTCAAAAATATCATGCTGGAAATTTATGAAAAGCTGTTCATATCCAGCCGGGACGAGCTTGCGGAGTATGTTCTGCTTCAAAAAACCACGTCGCTCAAACGACCACTCTAAGAATGGAATCCGTCCCCGAAACTGTGAAATCTCGGCAGGTTTTGGAATGATATTGCCGAGAAATCATGAAAAAGCCGTTCATCCGGCCCGGACGGCTTAGCCGGATACGTCTTTTGGCGCCCGAAAAAACGTGACTTTTTGGAGGCAAAAAGTCACTTTTGCAAACGCGGAACAGCCCCTATGATGGTGTAAACAAGCTATCATAGGGGCTTTCTTGCCCTTGCTTCAGGCAAAGGAACGCTCAAAGGCGCGGGCCATATAGGCCCTGCCGGGCGGAAACGCCTTACAACCACGATCAGCATCTGCACACGCGGCGCGCGGCGGCGTGAAAATAAGAGACAATCAAGCAAGGGGGACGGCAAATGAAGACGAAACGGATCTTGGGCCTGCTGCTGTGCGCGGCGCTGGTATTTACGGTTCTGCCCGCGACGGCGCTCGCGGCGGGTGCGGCGGACCTGACGGTGACTGCGGCGACTGTTAGTCATCCTGAACCACTGGTTGGAGAGACCGTCACTTTCACAATCATACTTACAAATAACGGGCCGGACGACGCAACGGGCGTCACGGTATCGGCTCCTTTGCCGGCCGGGCTCACGTTCGTATCCGCGACGCCAAGCCAGGGAACATATAATGACACAACCGGTATCTGGACGGTCGGCAGCGTCGCAAGCGGGGCGGCGGCTACGCTTCAGCTTACCGCCACAGTTGCTGTGCCCGGCCCGCTTGTTCTCCCGGCGGCTGTTGCATCATCCGGCCAATTCGACCCGGACCCGGTAGGCGACTGGGATACGGCGTCCATAAACGCGACGCCGAACACGGACCTCGCCGTCACGCAGACGATGAGCGGCGCTCCCCTCTATGTTGGCGATACGGCGACCCTGGTCATTACCGTGAAAAACAACGGACCGTATTCCGCAATGATGGCGACGGTTTTCGATATCCTTCCGGCCGGGCTCACATTTGTATCCGCAGCGCAGAGCCGGGGCGCCTATGATTCCGGGACCGGAATATGGACTTTAGTCGGACCCATGCCGCCGGATTGGACAGAGACCCTCGCGCTCAATGCCAGGGTTACGGCGGCCGGCACGATGACCAATACGGCGTCCGTGCAATCCTTATTAACTGTTGACCAATTCGCAGGCAACGATACCTATTCGAAAACGTTCACAGCCTATCTGAGCGACCCCGGCGCCGGTACGTTTTATGTGTCGGACGGGGATATCGTCATCAACGACGCCGGAGGCGGCGAACTGACCGTTACATACGGCACGGGAACGACGACCGCGCCCTTCCCCAGCACGCAGGAGATCATAATCGGCGGCGCGACTTCGGTTAATACCGTAACCGTGAGCCCCAATGTCACGGCCAATATCACGCTTTCGGGCGTGAGCATAGACGTATCCGCAGCGGGCTTGTGCGCGTTCAATATGGACGGCGCTGACGTCAGCCTCACTTTGGAGGGCACAAACGCCCTGCAAAGCGGAGACAGCTATGCCGGAATTCGCTGCCCGGAATACGCGGCGCTTGGCATCGGCGGCACAGGTAAGCTTACAGCCGCGGGCGGCGAAAACGGCGCGGGTATCGGCGGCAACAACGGCGAAAAGGGCGGCGATATAGAGATCAACGGCGGCACGGTGACAGCCACGGGCGGCAGCGGCGGCGCGGGTATCGGCGGCGGAAAGAACGGAAGGGGCGGCAGCGTTATTATCGATGGCGGCGACGTCACGGCCGAGGGCGGTAACGGCGCAGACATTGGCGGCGCCGGGCTTGGCGGCGGCGCGCTTGGCAGCGGCGGTACCATAGAGATCAACGGCGGCACGGTCGAGGCCACGGGGCAACACGGCGCGGGTATCGGCGGCGGCGACAATAAACCCGGCGGCGATATCACGATCAGCGGCGGCACGGTTACAACCGGGAGCGAAAGCGGCGCAGGCATAGGCGGCGGTATCAACGGCAACGGCGGAAACATTGCGGTTACCGGCGGTACGGTCATAGCCGCAAGCAGCACCGGCGCTGGCATCGGCGGCGGAGATGGCGGAGACAGCGGGGCCATCGCCATCAGCGGAGGCGTGATCACGGCTGAAAGCACCGGCGGCGCGGGCGTCGGCGGCGGCCGGGACGGCGGCGGCGAAACCATAGAGATCAGCGGCGGTTCGCTTACGGCGCAGGGCGGTTTGGGCGCTGCGGGCATAGGCGTGGGCAACAGCAGCGCCGGCGGCGCGGTTTCTATTACCGGCGGCACGGTTGCGGCGCAGGGCGGCGAGTACGGCCCGGGCATCGGCAGCGGCAGCCCGGGCATGGGCGGCGGCGATGGCGGCAACGGCGGAACAATTTCCGTCTCCGGCGGTACGGTTACGGCGCGGGGCGGCAGCAACGCCGCGGGCATCGGCGGCGGATGGCTGAGAAGCGGCGGCGCGGTCTCTATTTCCGGCGGCAGCGTATTGGCGGCAAAGGGCGGCGGCGGCGCGGAGGATATCGGCCATGGCGTAGAATTGAGTCCCGGCGTACTGATTAGCGGCACTTTGACAAACGGGCAAACGCCGGACGAAAACGTCTACCTCACCAAAGTCACGCTTTCGGGCGCGGGCGCGGTACCGGTCGATTCGCTGGGCATCGCCCATAACGGCGCGGCCTACGCCTACGGCATAAACGATATGTCCTCCAACGTCAACGGCATGCTCTATCTTTACCTGCCCGCGGGCGCGTCCACCACGGCGGCGCAGGCAGCCGGGACATATACGGGTGAAATCGTCACTTTGGGCGATCACAGCGCAGAAGGCACGCTGTATGCCGACCGCTCCTATACCATCACGGCTTCGGCGGGTGCCGGCGGCAGCATCAGCCCCAGCGGAACGGTGCCCGCAGCGGAGGGCAGCAGCCGGACATTTACCATTACGCCGGACACGGGTTACGGTATTGATTTTGTATTGGTGGACGGCGTTGACCAGGGCGCGATCTCTTCCTATACATTTACAAACGTGAACGCCGGGCATACCATCAGCGCGGCGTTCCGCTATATGGGTTCCGGCGGTTCCGGCTATATCCGGAGGACTCTTACCGACAGCGCCTCGGGCGTTGCCGTATCCGGCGCGATACACAGGCGCGCAGCGCTTACGGTAAAAGCCATGGCGCTCCACACGGAAGGGGCCTGCGCCGCCTGCGACGCGATACGCAAGGCGCAGAAGGACAATCAACTGATATTCGGCTTTGACATCAGCCTCACCCGGGGCTTTTCCGGCCCGCTCACCGTTACCATACCCGTTGACGAGCGCTACGATGGCCGGACGGTGACAATACTCCACTGCGTAAACGGCAGGCTGGAAACGCTTACCGCCACGGTAACAAACGGGAAAGCGGCATTCACCGTGACGGAGCTTTCGCCGTTCGCGGTGACGACGGGCCTGCTGGTGCCGGACACCGTCGTGACCGGCCCGCCCAAGACCGGCGACGGCCCCAACCGCGTTTGGCGGCTGCTGTGCGGCGTATCCATGGCGGGGACGGCGGCATTGACCTTATGGAAAAGAAGGGGTCCGCAAAAGCGGTAAGAGGAGTTGTGAGCAAACGGGGACGGCACGCCGTCCCCGTTTGCTTTTAAGTACAATAAAAAGAACAGGCGCTCCACCCTCATTAAGC
>DATMXR010000272.1:0-2647 GCA_035561315.1 Feifaniaceae bacterium | reverse complement strand
TCGTTGCGGTGGCCGTAAAGCATATCAAAATCCACGAGGTTTACAAACACGAAGTCCCCGGTATCCTCTTTGATCATCCGGAGCGTCGCCCCGATGCCCTCGGGGTTGTTGTGCGTATGGTCGGATATGGAGAGGCCGCGGTGGTAGAAAATATCCTCGATTTTGCCGATGCCCGCGGTTACGAGTCCTTTTGCCGTGAGCGCGTCGAGTATGGTGTCCCCCGGCGGGGAAACGGCGTAATCCTTCCGGTTTTCGGTGCGCCTGTACGCGCCGCTCACGCCGGAAAACGGCCTTGCGATGACGCGGCCCACAAGGTTGTCCCCCACAAGCAGCTCGCGGGCGATTTCGCAGATGCGGTACTGCTCCGCGAGCGGTATCACATCCTCGTGCGCGGCGATCTGGAACACGCTGTCCGCCGAGGTGTACACGATCGGGCTGCCGGACTTTACATGCTCGTCCCCAAGCTCCGCGATGATGGCCGTGCCGGAGGCGGGGCGGTTGCAGAGCGTCCTGCGGCCGATGCGCCTTTCAAACTCCGCGATCAGTTCCTTCGGGAATCCATTGGGATATGTGCGGAATGGAACCTCCATGGGAAGCCCCGCGATCTCCCAGTGGCCGCTTGTGGTATCCTTTGCCGCCGTCTGTTCGGCCGCCCGGCCGAAAGCCCCGCGGGCCATGCCTTCCGGCATGGGAAGCCTGCTTCCCTCGATATAGGAAAGCCCCATTCGGTACAGATTGGGAAGTTCCAGCCTCCCCCTCACCTTTAAAATATTCCCGAGCGTATGCGCGCCCGCGTCCCCGAAACGGTCCGCGTCCGGAAGCTCGCCTATTCCCACGCTGTCCAAAACAACCACGATCACGCGTTTTTTCATACGGATACCCGCCTTCCCTGATTCCTCTTTATCGTTACAATACCCATTTTCATGGAAATTGTACCATCCGGGACTCATGCGGGTCAATTCCGACGCGATTATTTCATGACCTCCAGCTCAATGCAGCAAAGAAAACACCACCGGCGTAACGAACGTCTGTATCAGGACGGAGGGCAGAAGCTGCAGGCAGGCGGCTAAGAATTTGCTCGTATAGATCCCGATATCCTCCGCCTTGCCGTGAAAGTTGGTCTTTGTCTGGAATGCGCCTGTGATCTGGTTTTGAGCGAGCACGCTCATTTTTATAAAAGGCGGCATCAGCGCGGCGGATTCAAACTGAAGCATCACAAGAAGCCAGATGGATACGGCGTCCGGCCAGGCGGCGATAGCCGTTCCCATCGCGGCGCCAAGAAAAATGGAGCGAAGCAGTATGCCCGGTATCAAAAGCGCGCAGGTAAATACCCACAGCCCGGAAAGATATATGAGCCCCGCGAACAGCACATTGGTAAACAGGGACATCGCAAAAAAAGCCAGCCAGGGCACGCCGCCGCCGCGCAGAAGCTCCGGCAGGCCCAAAAGCATATCGGTCACCTGCCCCTGATCCACCCCCTGTACGATGCGGATGCCCGCGGCGGTCCCCGCGACAAACAGGAACAGGAACACGCACAGCGCGCCGAAGTTCTCCTTGGCGTAGGAGACCAGCTTTGCCCGCAGCGCAAGAAACGTCATTTCCAAAGCCCCACACCGCCCTTCATGAAAAAGGTATATGCGGCTTGTACAGGGAATAGTCTTTTCGCGGACCATACGCAATTGCCCGCCGCTCCCCCGCTTCTTTGCCTTGATAGCGGATAAAAAACGTGATAAAATTGTCATCCGGTAGTCAATATCGGTGCGAAAATACCGATAAAGAATGGAGCGGCGTTCGCGATGAGACTGGACAGCAGAATGTTTGAGCAGGGGCTCACGCAAAGCCGCGAAAAAGCGCGTTCCCTCATTATGGCGGGAAAGGTCTCTGTGGACGGAAAACCGGCGCAGAAGCCCGGCATGGAGGTCAGGGAAGACGCGGAGATCTCCATAGCGGAAGACCCCGTACCCTTTGTAAGCCGCGGCGGGCTGAAGCTTGAGAAGGCCCTGTCCGTATTTGAACTGGATGTAAGCGGGCTTGTCGCCGCGGATATCGGCGCCTCCACCGGCGGGTTTACGGACTGTATGCTAAAGCACGGGGCGCAAAAGGTATACGCGATCGACGTCGGTTACGGGCAGCTGGATTGGAAGCTTCGGTGCGACCCCCGCGTTGTGGTGATGGAGCGCACGAACGCGCGCGGCATGCGGCCAAGCTGGTTTGACCCGGCGCCCGCGTTTGCGAGCATAGACGTTTCGTTTATTTCGCTGCGGCTGATATTGGAGCCGCTGTACGCCTGCCTTCCGGACGGGGCGCATGTGGTCGCCCTCATCAAGCCGCAGTTCGAGGCGGGCCGTGCGGAGGTGGGCAAGCACGGCGTGGTGCGGGATATCGGGGTCCACCGGGACGTATGCGTCCGCGTGATCGAGCAGGCAATGGATTTGGGGTTTTCCTTCTGCGGATTTTCCTTCTCCCCGGTCACAGGACCTAAGGGAAATATCGAATTTCTTTCCCTGTTCAGGAAGGCTGTGCCGCCGGTCATCCCGCCGGGGGAGCTGCGAAAACTTGTTTATGATACGGCTGCGCTCGCCCATGCGTCGCTCGATCGTTGATATATGGAAAACCATTCCAAAATAAATTGGGAACGGGCATATTC
>DATMXR010000271.1:0-13200 GCA_035561315.1 Feifaniaceae bacterium | reverse complement strand
GGCGTATATGGCTTTCTTTCTGATTTTTGCTGCAGGGTTTCATACGCTCGTTAACCATCACGCACCGGATTTTGAGGTTATCAAGGGTTTTATCGACAAACCCATGAGTTTTCTTTTATTCATTTTCTCCGCCTATTTCTTCGGGCCTGCAAATGAGGAATTTGGGTGGCGGGGTTACGCGCTGGATCGGATGCTGTCACAGTTCGGGTTTCTTAAGGGCTCAATAGCTCTGGGCTTCTTTTGGGGGCTATGGCATCTGCCCTGGTGTTTTTATGCCGGCCAATGGCAATATGAGGCCGCACAAATATCTCCATGGTGGTTCGTGACCGCATGGATGCAATAAAAACCTGTAAAACGAAAGGAGCGGTTTCCCGCTCCTTTCGTTTAGCTGATTGCTATAGTTTGATTGCTCAGTCGAACACCACGATGGCGTCGCTGCGTTTTACGCGAAGCAGCGCGGTTTCAAGCACGCGCAGAACGTGATTGAGGTCCTTTGTTTCCAAATATCCCGTAGTCAGGTCCCGGCCCACCGCAAGGTCCATATACTGCGTATCCGCGCTAAGCAATATGACCTTGTCCGCGCCCAGCACGGGCGTGCGGAACACGTTCCCGTCCACCAGCGCGCTGACCCGGTCGATTTCCATTTTGCCGGTACCGGGCTGTATGCGCTGGAGCTGCGCGTAGAGGTCCGGGCTCATTACCAGGGAGAGCTTGCCCCAGATCCCTTTCTCGGTAAGCGTTTCAACGCCCTTTGCGACGTCGGAAAACGGGTTTTCGCCGGTCTTCCAATCGCTCCTTTTTAAATGGGTGGAGCCTTCCACGGTAAACAGGCCGTCGTAGCCGAGCGTCTTGCTGCCGAAGAATATCAGCTCATCCTCTTTTTTCGCGCACTGCGCCGCGGCTTCCGCAACCGGGGAAAGGTCCGCGGGCAGCCCGTTCGTAAGGCTGTTCTCCAAATCCCTCCAATACAGCGTTGCGTCACTGTAAATGAGCGGCAGCTCCTGATAGGCGCGGTAGCCGGTTTTTAGCAAAGCGCCGTCTTCGTGCATTTCGCCGCGCTTATTCGAATTATCTACCGGAACGCTCAAAGCGTCCGCGCCCAAAGGCCCGTAGAGGCCGATGAACCTGCGCCCGGTCAAAAGGCGGCTGGCCGTCTTCACAACGGTCTCGTCTATTTTATTCCAAAGTTCGCCCGAAAGCGGGGAGCTTTCCCGAAACAGAAAATCCATCCCTTTCCCCTCCCTATGATTATTCTTTGATCAGGCTTCCGACCGTCGTCCTCGGCGCGGAAGCTCCGCCGACGGCGGGCGCAATGCCCAACTCCTCCAGCATTTCTTTCACTTCGTCTTCGCCGGAGAGGAAATGCACCGCCTCCTGCGGATCCAGGTGCCGGAGCAAAGTCATCAGTTCGCCCACATGCGCCTTCTCCTCGTCGCGGATATCGGAAATAATTGCTTTGGCGACGGGATCGTCGGTAGCCTGTACATGGGCGTCGTAGACATAGATCGCTTCGAGTTCCCCGGCGATATCCAGCCGGACCGCCTGAATGAGTTCCTCTTTTGTCAGCTTACGGTTGACGTTGCCCTGAAACGGGTTTGCGAAATTCGGCATAGCTTATTACCTCCTATAGTTTCTTTTATCAGTACAAACCGTCGCGCTTAAACGCGGCCATAAAAAAATCTTATTCGCTTTGTTCTTCCGCAAGCCCAAAGCCCGCTTTTGCCGTTACGGACCGGGCGCGCTCCACAAGCGAATCGTAACGTTCCTTTTCCGCTTCCCCCACGAGTATGCGCGCGCCGTTTCCTTCCACCACCACGCGCGCCGTGGTAAGGCCCAGACGGAGCAATTCCTCTTCCGCTTCGTCGATGCGCGAAAGGATTTCAAACGTGAGCGGCATGCCCGAAGGGAGTCTGTTTGCGAGGCTGCCCTCCCCTTCCGTGCCGTCTTCCGCCATGCCTTTTCTGAGCGCCGCCACCTGAAAGCGCCCCATGCCGCAAACGGCAAACGGGCTGAAAACATGGAGCTCTTCCGCCGCCCGGAAGCCTGGGCGGTTTCGTTCGTCCGCCCTATGGCCGTCCATCACATGCCCGAAGCCGCGCATCCACGCCTCATCCAGCGCCGTATGCAATATCAGCCTATGGCAGTAGTATTCGCTCGACGGGCCGTTTTTTTGTATGGCGTCGTCTTCGAGCGCCCCGATCTGCAGCACCACATGCTCCACATCCGCAAGCTGTGCGATCTTTTTTGCCATACGCAGCCTTCGCGCGGGCAAAAGCTCCGTCTGTACGGTGACGGCGAGTATATGCTCCCGGCCGACCGCCGCTGCGGCCTCGCGCAACAAGCAGGCGCTGTCCGCCCCGCCGGAAAGCGCGATGGCGATACGGTCAAACTGTTTGAGATAGTGCTGAAGCTTCATGTTTTCGTATCCTCTACGAAAAACACGTTACAATGATCTATCATAACGCGTTTAAAAGTTTCTATATTACCGCACCGAATAATTCGGCGATTCCTTGGTGATGTATACGTCGTGCGGATGGCTTTCCGTCAGACCCGCGGATGTGATGCGGATAAACCTGCCATTGTTACGCAAATCCTCTATGGTCGCCGCACCGCAATAGCCCATGCCGCTTCGAAGCCCGCCGCAAAGCTGGTAGATGGATTCGTGCAGCGAGCCCTTGTACGCCACGCGCCCTTCCACGCCTTCGGGCACGAGTTTCTGCGCGTCCTCCTGGAAGTAACGGTCGCGGCTGCCCCTTTCCATTGCGCCGATGGAGCCCATGCCGCGGTAGACCTTGAACCTTCTGCCCTGGTAGATCTCCGTTTCGCCCGGGCTTTCGTCCGTCCCCGCAAGAAGGCTGCCGAGCATCACGCAGCTTGCGCCCGCGGCGATCGCCTTTGTGATATCGCCGGAATATTTCACGCCGCCGTCCGCGATGACGGGGATTTTATAGGGTTGTGCGGCGCGCGCGCATTCCATGACGGCTGTGATCTGCGGTACGCCGATACCGGAGACCACGCGCGTGGTGCAGATACTGCCCGGGCCGATGCCCACCTTTACGGCGGACGCCCCGGCTAAAATCAGCGCCGAAGTCGCCTCGGCGGTCGCCACATTGCCCGCGATGATCTGCAAATGCTTATATTTTTCCCGCAGCGCCTTGATCGTTTCAATAACACCCCGGCTGTGCCCGTGCGCGGTGTCCACCGTAATAACGTCCGCCTTGGCGGCGATGAGCGCTTCCACGCGCTCCATCGTATCCTTGGAAACGCCGACCGCGGCGCCCGCGAGCAACCGCCCGTTGCGGTCCTTGGCGGAATTGGGATACTGGATGGCCTTTTCGATATCCTTGATGGTGATAAGCCCCTTGAGATTGCCCTCATCATCCACAATGGGCAGTTTTTCGATGCGGTGGCGGGCCAGTATCGCCTTGGCCTCGGTCAGCGTCGTGCCTTCCGGGGCGGTGACAAGGTTTTCGCTCGTCATCAGTTCCCGGATGGGAACGCTGTAATTTTCAATAAATCTCAGATCGCGGTTGGTCAGAATGCCTACAAGCTTGCCGTTGACCGTGATGGGTACGCCGGAAATGCGGTACCTGCTCATTAATTCCATGGCGTCCGCCACAAGATGATCCGGCGAAAGGAAGAACGGATCCACGATGACGCCGTGCTCGGAGCGCTTGACCTTGTCCACATTGGTAGCCTGCTCCTCTATCGTCATGTTCTTGTGGATGATGCCGATGCCGCCCGCGCGGGCCATGGCAATGGCCATGGGCGCTTCCGTCACGGTGTCCATCGCCGCGCTCATCAGCGGGATATTCAGGCGGATCTCCTGCGTCAGGAACGTGTTCAGGCTGACGTCTTTGGGCGTTACGCTTGATTCGGCGGGAATCAGCAGCACATCGTCAAACGTCAGCCCTTCCATTACAATTTTATTTTCTGTCATAGGCCCTCCCCAAAGCGGTTTCTCCTGAATTTCTGTACAGTGTACAGGAGCTTTCAGGCGATGTCAAGCAAAAGGAGAAGCTTTCCGTTTCCTATACCGTAAGCGCCTCTATGACGGGCGCTTCCCCCTTGGAATACGCCTCGTGGTTGGGAAGCTCCGCGATGGTGCTGATGCCGAACTGCCGCAAAAACGCGTCCGTCGTGCCGTAAAGCACCGGGCGGCCCACGGCGTCCTTTCTGCCCACGGGCTCTATCATATTGAGCTTTACCAGCTGGGCCATGGCGTATTCGCACCTCACGCCCCGCACCGCTTCCACATCTGCGCGCGTGGCGGGCTGGCGGTACGCGACGACGGCCAGCGTTTCGATCAGGGATTGGGAAAACGTCCTTTGCTGGGCGGGCTGTAAAAGCCGCTCCACATAATCGGCATACACGCTGTTGGAGAGAATCTGAGCGGTTTCCGCGGTGACGGAAAGCTGGAGCCCGCGGCATTCCTGCCTGTACTGCGACTGCAGTTCCTGAAGCAGCGTGTAAAGCTCGAGCTCCGTCATGTCCAGCACCCGCTGCAGCTCCAGCACGGGCACCGGGTCCCCGGCCACAAACAGCATGGCCTCAATTGCGCCGATCTGCTCCTGTTTTTGCATAGTTCCCTCACTCAATCCGCGTATTCATCCATATAATCGTCCTCCGCGTCGGACGAGGAAAGCGCCCGCACCCTGAGAAGAATGGGGGCAAACGGGGCCGGCTGCCGGAGGTGGATCTCCCCGCGGTTGATCATCTCAAGCAGCGCCATAAATGTCGCAATGATCTCCATACGCCGGGGACGCTCCTGAAAAAGCTCCTCGAACGTCAGCTCGTCCTTTTCAACAAGCAGCTGCCTGATCCTTGCGATCTGGGAACGGACCGTAAACTCATCCTGATGCACCTGATGCAGCGGGTTGACGACCGGCTCCTCCTTCTGCGTGTGCAGCAGCATGAAAAACGATTGGTAAAGCTGCTGCAGGGTAGCCCCGGAAAGCGTGATCTCCACGGGGGGAAGCGGCACATCCTCCGGCAGGCGCGCATAAACGCCCCGCATGGCTTCCTGCAGGCGTGAAAGCTCTTCTCCCGCCAGTTTGAACGCTTTGTATTCGCGCAGCTGGCGGATGAGCAGCTCTTCCGGGTCCTCCTCCTCCAATATTTCCTTCGGGGGCCTTGGCAGAAGCTGGCGGGATTTGATGTAGAGAAGCGTCGCCGCCATCGAGAGAAACTCGCTGGCGGTATCCATATCGAGCCCATCCAGTTCCGCCATATAGGCAAGATACTGGTTGGTGATCTCGGATATAAAAATGTCTTTGATGTCCACCTCTGCGCTCTCTATTAGATGAAGCAGCAGGTCGAGCGGGCCGTCAAACTGGCTGATATGTACTTGATACGGCAAAGGACTCAACCCCACATGACTTGATAGAGGTATAAAAGGCCGGGAAACTGGAATATGGAATTGAACAGCCATTCAACGCCATACAAAATATACGATACCAGCGTACCCAGCACCCCGGAAAGCATCCCGGTCAGAAGCAGGGCGAACAAAATCATGCTGCCGTACCGCTGCAGAAACAGAAACGGTTTGGGTCCCACTTTGCGGATGAGCAGGTTTTCAAGCACATGGGACCCGTCGAGCGGCGGCAGCGGGATGAGATTGAACACCATAAGTCCGAGGTTGATGCTCAGGAAATAATACAGGATATTGGCGATGGCGTAATTTGTGCCGCCCAGTATCCCGAACAGGTAAATAACGAGCATGCTCACAAGCGCCAGCCCGAAGTTGACGGTGATGCCCGCAAGGGAAACTATGGTATCGTCCCTGCGCAGGTTTTTAAAATTCCGGGGGTTGACCGGAACGGGCTTGGCCCAGCCGAAGCGGGCGATGACAAGCATCAATAGCCCCAGAGGGTCGATATGGCGGGCGGGGTTTAAACTCATCCTGCCCAAATTGCGCGCGGTGGGGTCCCCCAGGCGGTAGGCGGCGTAAGCGTGCCCCCATTCATGGAAGGAAAGGGAAATCAAAATAGCCGGAAGGCTGTACAATAGATTCAGCAAAAACCCCTGGGGGTCGCCCAACAGGCCTCTGAGGCCGCTAAATATGTTCAATTCTTTATCCTCCGTACATGGGCGCGCATCACGCTCCTTTTTTTATTATACGTGAAATGGATAGCCGATGCAAGAAACGCCCGCCCCGCAAGAGCCCGGGCAGAATCATACCCTGAAAGCAAGCCAACGAAAAGAAGCGGGGGTCCCGCCTCTCTGAGGTTTTATAGATATGCCATTTAGAGCCGCATAAAGCTCAGCAGCAGCTGGCGAATGATCTCGCGGAAGAACGCCTCCTCCACCTCCACCTGCGGCACAAGCTCCACCTTCCCCATCTCCACGCCGTCCGCCGTCTGGTAGGAAACGTCGCCCACCACGGAGTCCAATCCAAGCGGCGCCTGCAATTGCTCCGGAATGTTTTCCACCGCTACAAGCGCGGGTTCCGCCTTATCCAACAGCAGCACGACGCTGTCCTTGGCGACCAGGTTGACCTCCCGCCGCTTGCCTCCGTGCACGCGCACGCTTTCCGCGATAACTTCCCCTTTTTCCGCGCACTTCTGCGCCTTTTTCGTGGCGAACGCCTGATCCAGCATGGAGGAAGCCACCGCAAAGCGCGTGCTGGAGTTCCGGCAGCCCGTCACCACGCAAATAAGCTGCGTATCCCCCCTGGTTACGGCAAACACGCCGCAATACCCGTCCGACTGCGAGGAACCCGTGGCGACGCCCGTGCACCCGGCGTAGCTCCTGAGCATGCGGTTGGCGTTTACAAGCTCCGTGTCCCGGCCGTCCGAATGGGTAAAATTCTCCAGCGTCAGCTTGCTGTGGGCGGTAAACGTGGGGCTTTTCATCAGCGCCGCGCCGATGACCGCAAGCTGGCGCGGCGTGAGCTGCGCGCCGGCCCCCACGGCGTTGTCGTATGTGACCGGCACGCCCAGTTCGTTGAGCCGCGCATTGATCGCATCCACAAACCCCGTCTCGGTCCCAAACAGCGATTCCCCCAGCGCGGTAATGGCGTCCCCCGCGCAGATCATGACCGCGGCTTTCATCAGAGGCGCCGCCGATATCACTTCCCCGCCCTCGATGAACGCGGTCGGCCCGCCAACCCCGGCGGCTTTGTCGCTGACGGCGATTTCAGAGTTTAAGTCCAGCTTTCCCTGGTCCGCCGCCTCGCTCAAAACGAGCACGGCGGGAAGCTTAATAAGCCCTGCGACGGAGCGGGGCGTATCCGCGTCCTGTTCAAGCAGGGGCTGCTGCGTCGTCGCCTCCACGAGCAACGCGCCGGAAGCGTCCGTCATGGAAGCTTCCGCGGCGGCAAGAGCCGTATTAGCCGGCAAAGCAAGCGCCGTCAGCAAGAACAGCGCCGTAGCCGCCCGCAGGATTTTTCTTTTATCGTATGGTAAATCCGGTGCAAAACGCGCCAAAAACCACATGGCCCATCCCCCTCTCCATATGATAATACATATGCCAGTGAAGGATAGGCCATGCGCGCTTAAAACGCTTTGTCTTGGTCCTTTTTCGCAGGAAAACGCCGTCTTCCCGCGCTATATTCTTCGTGTTATGATATTCCCTTGCCGTTTTTCAGCATAGATCAGCTTTGCAGCCGGGGTTCAAGCAGGGATTTCGTATCCGCAATATGCTCGTAGAGTATGCTGCACGCGCGCTCGATATCCTTTGCGCGGCACGCGTCCAGCAGGTCCGCGTGCTGCTTTTTGGATGTGGCGTGGTGCATGGGGTCGCTGTAATAGACGCGGATATACCGGTCTATATTGGCGTGCATCTGCTCGATCATACGGAACAGCATCTGATTCTGCACCGGTTCATAGAGCGTGAAATGAAAGCAGGAGTTGAGTTCCTCCAGCCGGTTGGGCTCGTTCTCCTCCAACGATTCGTCTATGATGGACTGGGCGGTATCTATGGTTTCCTGCGTCATGATGGGGATGGCCACGCGGAGCGCGCCGACCTCCAGCAGCGTGCGCACGTCCATGATATCCTCCATCTCTTCAAGCGTGAGCTTGGTGACGACCGCGCCCCTGTTGGGGTAGATGCGGACCAGGCCCTGGGCCTCCAGCTGGCGGAAGGCTTCCCGTACGGGAATATGGCTGACGTTGAGCGAAGCCGAGATTTCATCCTGCCTGAGCGGCATGCCGCCCGGTAAGATTCCCCGCACGATCGCCGCGCGCAATACCTGAAAGACCCAATCCCGCGCCGCCATGGAACGCGGCTGCATTTCGCTTGCAATTTGGCCCAAATTCAAACTGATATGATCCCTCATCGCTGTTGCAGCGCCGACATGAGGCGCGCATCCCCCTTATTCCGACAGATTCCTGTGCCGAAAGTACCGTTGCACTTTATACATAAAAGACAAGCAAATTTCCATCCTTAGTATATTATATACCTTGTCTTGCTGCAAGCACTTCCGAAGGGGGTTGGACGCATCCTTTTATGCGGCTCCTCCGGCAATAAAGGGGTTGGCGGGAATTTGGACCGTCAGGCGCTTGGAAGCGGGACCCACCACCTGCTTTCCGCCGATGGTGAGCTGCGGGTGCGCGGGAACCACATAATATTCGTACGTCCGCCCAAACTCCGCCGTCGTATCCGTATAACGAACGGCGCCGCTGCCGCCCGGCCATTCCCCCAGCAGCAGGGCGACGCCGTGGCTGTCCTCCCTGTACAGCCGGTAGAGCATGAAGCTTTGCACCGGCATGAACGTAAGCTCCGCCCTGCCCTCCGCATTCAACTGCGAAAGAAATGTGGTGGGCGGCTGGGGCACCACCCAGTAATCGGTCATATTTTCAGGCTCCGTCCCCGCGGCGAACACCTCCCGGACGATGGAATCCGGCGGAGTCAGCGCGCCCGCCAGCACCGCCATATGCGCGTTGTCCAGCGTATAACGGTCCAGCCGCACCTCCACCACGCCCGCGGGCCTCTGGAACACGGGCGCCTCCCTGTCCTCATAAAGTTTGGAAAACACCTCGGAGAGTATCATGGCGGGGTATTTGCCGCCGGTAGCTCCTTGCGGCAACGTCCCGCCCGCAGAATCGTCATACCCCATCCACACCGCGGCGGCGTATTCCGGATTGTAGGCCGCCATCCACGCATCGCGGTTGCCTTCCCCTTCCCCCGTGGTGCCCGTTTTCCCCGCCAGGGCAAAATCCAGCTCGCCTAAGCGGCGGCCGGTTCCTTCGCTGATGGCGCTTTGGAGCATATCGCTTAAAATATACGCGTTCTCCTCGCTCATCACGCGCATGCGCTCCGGTTCATAGGTATAGAGCGGGTCGCCCCGGCTGTCTGTGATGGAAAGCACAAGCGAAGGCGTGGAGTAGAGCCCGCCGGTTGCAAACGCGGCGTATGCGCCCGCGATCTGGTAAGGCGAAACGCCGTACGTAAAGCCGCCCAAAGCCAGCGCAAGGCTGTTGTCCCGCTCGTCGAACGGTATGCCCACGCTTTGCGCGAACCGCTTGCCCGCCTCCACCCCGATATCGTCAAGCACCTTCACGGCGGGGATATTGAGGGACTGCGCCACGGATTCCCGCATGGTCACCCAGCCCCGGTATTTTTCGTTAAAGTTATCCGGCTGGTAGCCGTTGAAATCCGTCGGCTCGTCAAGCAGCATGGAAACCGTGGTATACCGGTACTCCTCAAGCGCCGGCGCATAGGCAATGATAGGTTTAATCACGGAGCCCGGCTGCCTCCTGATGCGCGTGGCACGGTTGTAGGCGAGCGCCGTGGAGCTTTCCCTGCCGCCCATCAGCGCCGCGACGCCGCCCGTTTCAGCGTCCACCACCACCAATGCGGCCTGCGCGTCCTCCGCCTCCTCGGGGAACATGGCGGGGTCCTTTAAAACTTCCTCGCAGCGCGTCTGTAATTGAGAATCCATTGCGGTATAGAGCCGGTACCCGCCCGTGAGAATCTCGTCCATGGAAACGCCCAGGCTATTACACGCCTGGTCCAGCGCCAGGTCGATATAATACCCGCGCTTTTCCTGGTTTAGACCGTTCTTCAGTGCGACGGGCTCCTCCTGTGCTGCAATGCAAGTCTGCTCGTCGATGTATCCGTATTCCTGCATCAGGCGCAGCACAAGGTTGCGCCGGCCGGTGCTTGCCTCCAGGTCCAGGTGCGGCGCGTAATGCGACGGGGATTTGATGATGCCCGCGAGCAGCGCCGCCTGCGCCAGGCTCAGCTCGTTGGCGTGCACGCCGAAATACCCGCGCGCGGCTGCCTCCACGCCATAGAACCCGCCGCCGAAATAGATGTAGTTCAGGTACATTTCCAATATTTCATCCTTGGAATACTGCTGCTCCATCTGGTAGGCGAGCACGGCCTCCTCGAGCTTCCGGGTCATCACCTTCTCGTTGGTGAGATGGCTGAGCTTGACGAGCTGCTGGCTGATGGTGGACGCGCCCTGCACATAGCTTCCGGCCTTGACGTCCTCCCAGGCGGCGCCTAAAATGCGGATAAAGTCCACCCCGATATGTTCATAAAAGCGGTTATCTTCCGCCGAGATAAACGCATAGCGGACATGCAGGGGAATGTCGCGCAGCGGGATGCTGATGCGCGTTTCGGTCCCGGAAAGGCAGCTCACCTCGTTGCCGTCCTTATCATATACAAGAAGCGATTGGGACGCGCCCAATATGCGGCCCGGGTCGAACTTCTCCCATGCGTCCAGGCGCAGCATATAGACCGCGCCAAACATCACGAATGACAGGCAGATGAGTGTCATGCCCAACAAAACACGCCGTACCGTGCGACGGCGGCGCGCTTTCTGCTCCGGCGTTCTTTTCTGTTTCTTTCCTTTTCCCTTTTGTTCGGCTTGCCTGCGCAATCGATTTGCCTCCCCCATACAACTTGCACGCTGTTTACAGGAAACGGCGTACTATTGTACTATCATTCCCACTCTGTGCTGTTTTAACAGCTTCAGGCATGGGGGAGGCAACAGAAAAACGCACCCGTGAAGTGCGTCATCATACTATTTTTTATTCAGGCGCTATCTTCTCGGCACAATCGACTTGCGGAAGCGCGCTTCATAAATACTTGCGCTCAGAGCGTACAGAATGTCATACACCAAAAGCGCCGCCTGAGAAAGCACAACGACCGCCCAGACCGGAAGCGTCTCCGGAAGCGCGATGTCGAGGCCCCCCCAGACATACAGCCCAATGTAGAGACCCGCCCCCGCGAACACGTCGCAGTAAAGAAGCTTGATCAGCATCAGAAGAAATTTGTTTTCCACGCGCCCCTGCAGCGCCGTGCGGAATATGCCGTAATGCCCGAGAAGGGCGGCGTAAAAAAGCACCGGCGATTTTTCCGGCAGCAGAAAGAAAGAGAGCGCGGCGCTTGCCAAAAAAGAAAGGAGCGCCGCGGCGTAAGCGCCTTCGCACGCCAGGATATACATAAAAAAGGACGCAAGAAAATACAGCGGGACGGAGCCAACGGGCAGCACCGCAACCGCGTACAGGCTCAATACGGTGAGCGCCGTGACCATGGCGCCCAGCGTAAGCTGTTTGGACGGGTTCAGCCGCCTGTTCATGGAACCCCTCCCCCTAGCAAGGGTGGCCGTCGCAGCAGCAATCCAGGCACATGAGCGTCGAGCAGATATCGCATGTGGAGCAGCCCCCGCCATACTGGCCGGCGCCGGAACCCGCGCCGCGGCCGAACGGGCTTCCCGCGTTGTTTACCGCGGCGTACGCGTTGCGGTATTCGGCGTTGCCCGGCTCCTGCTCATACGCCATGGAAAGATATTCCCGCGCCTTGTCGTACCAGCCCTGGCGCAGATAGACCACGCCGTAGAGATAATACCATTCCGCGTTGCGCACGGAGATGGAATCGAGCACCTGCTTTGCCGCCTGCAGATTGTTCTGGTTGATGAAGGAGCGCGCGCGCGCGAATTCCGCGGCGGAAGGCCCGGAGTAGGAGCCGCCCGTACCGCTGTATGTGCCGTAGGAGCCGTAGGAGCTGCTGTCCCGGCGCGCCGAGGAGGAGGTGGAGGCGCTTTTCTTAGAGAGCAGCTCGTACGCTTCGTTGATCTCCTTGAGCTTTTCGTTGGCAAGCTCCTTAAGAGGATTATCCGTGTATTTATCCGGGTGGTATTTTTTGACCAGCGCGAGATAAGCGGCGCGGATCTCTTCCTGCGTCGCGTCTTCGCTCACGCCCAAGACCTTATACGGATTCATCCTGTTTGACTCCTTCCAGCACCCGCTTTGTCTGAAAGCGGCAGCCCCGATAAATGATATTTTCAATCAAGCCCTGATTGGCCTTCAGGTCCAGCAAATCGCAGGCGTTTTCCATTTCATAGAGAGACGCGTACAGCAAAAAAGAAGCGCGCTCCTTTGTGGCGTCCGCGATCAGAAACGGATTGTAGGAACCCGCCTTTTCGTCTTTTTTGCGGTCCTCCCATGCGTCTATGAGGTAAATCCACCGCCCCATATGGTAGCTGAGCCAGGAAAGCGCGGGTTTCTGCTTTTCCGTAAGTTTATCATATCCTAAAGCAAGCTGTTTAAGAATATTGGCAAACGCGTCCGCCGCCGCGTCTATACTCGGCTCTTTCCTTTGCTCCAGTTCGGAAAGCCGCCCAATGCCCGAAGCGATGATATCCGCCGTCTCCGGCCTAAGCTTTGCGGCTTTTTTTGCCCCGGCGCCAAGCGCCGTATGCCCCGCAAAAGCCAGGATGTTTTTTTCGTCCCGGAAATCGTCGGCGAGCTTGTAATAATACAATAGCACATTGATATCCGCGGCGTAAGAGAGTGCCTCGCACGGGCCGATGACCGGCGCCTTCTTTCTGAACGGCTTGTAGCCGCACCTTCCGGGCGCGCAGGTAAATTCCTCGCCGGATATGCCCTGAAGTAAAAGTGCGAAAAACGTGCAGTCGTAATCCAGCGCAAGGCGGGGAATCTGCCCGTAGGTCCGCCGCAGGGACTTGCACAGGCCGCAGTACCAGGCCTGGTACTGCGTAAGCTCGCGCACTTTGAGTTCCGGTTTATCGGGCGTGACATAGCCGAACATTTGGACCCGCCTTTCAAACGTGAGACGGTTTTACGTCCTACCATTTTATCATTTCAAATTCATACTCTACCAGTGCTTTTTGACGGATATAAGTCAAAACTTAAAAATTATCGTTGCAAATTCCAAATTTCCCGGTTCCCATAAGCCCGGATTCTATTGGAAAGCGATTGCGAAACAGGAAAAAATGCTGTATAGTCG
>DATMXR010000270.1:0-2025 GCA_035561315.1 Feifaniaceae bacterium | reverse complement strand
ATATAGCACGAGCTGATGCCGAGGCTTTGTGCGGCAGTCACAGCGTTTTGTGCGGCAAGGCAGGCATCCACGACAGAAAGCGCAATATCGCCCGGACCGGGTTTTCGCGGTGCCAGCCCGATGGATTCATACGCGTCAAACCACTTCCGGCAGTCGGCTACGAAGATAAGCATCATCGGCGCTGTGGCGATAAAGGGTTGATCGTCGCAGGAGACGGCAAGCGTATTTTTCAGCGTCTGGTCGGTAATGTCGAGAATGCTGTAAAGCTGCTGGTTGCCAGGAGATGACGCGGCCGTGGCGGCAAGGAGGATAGCAATTTTGTCCTCTGGCGAAATGGGGTGCTCCTCGAACGCGCGCGTGGATTTGCGTGCGTGGAGACTCTTAATGATCTCGTTCATGTGCCCTCCTTGGCGCGACGGGAAAACATGGATGCGTGCTTGAAAACAGTATAATCTTGCTATACGAAACGGTCAAGACCGTTAACTGCATTCCGACAATACCCCGTAGGGGCGGGGTGATTTTTGGCGAAGCTGTTTCAAAACATCCCGTAGATACTTTCGGAAATACTTAAACTTTAAACGATGCATGCCAAGAGGCCGTGGGGAAATCGGAATCCCCCTGGTCCCTTAACACCTATCGTTTACTTTTTGATGCATCTATTAACCCACCGCATTTCTCATACCTGACTTGACCGTGATCCATCCGCGAACGCACAAACCGCTACGTAAACACGCGGGCTGTCCGCCGCTCCCTACGGTATTTGGTTTTTTCATGCATGGGGTATCCTTTGACGACCCGCGTTCCCCATCTAGCCCGACACAAAAAGGAGCCGCGAAACGGCTCCCATTTTGCATCAGAGTTATATTACCTTACTCAATAACCGAGGCAACCACGCCGGCGCCGACGGTGCGGCCGCCCTCGCGGATAGCGAAGCGGAGGCCTTCCTCGATCGCGATCGGGGTGATGAGCTTGATCACCATGTTGATGTTGTCGCCCGGCATGACCATCTCAACGCCCTCGGGAAGCGTGATAACGCCCGTCACGTCCGTCGTGCGGAAGTAGAACTGCGGACGGTAGCCCGGGAAGAACGGCGTGTGACGGCCGCCTTCTGTTGCGGTCAGAACGTACACCTCGCTGTTGAAGTGCGTATGCGGATGGATGGAACCGGGCTTGGACAAAACCTGTCCGCGCTCTACGTCCGTCCTCTGCACGCCGCGAAGAAGTGCGCCGATATTGTCGCCCGCCATTGCCTGGTCAAGCTGCTTGCGGAACATTTCCACGCCCGTAACAACGGTGCTGCGCGGCTTTTCTACAAGACCGACGATCTCCACGGTGTCCTGCACCTTCACGGTACCGCGCTCTACACGACCCGTCGCCACGGTGCCGCGGCCGGTGATCGTAAACACGTCCTCAACAGGCATCAAGAACGGCTTATCAATAGCGCGCTCCGGCGTGGGGATGTAACTGTCAACAGCATCCATCAGCTCAAACAGGCACTTGGTGTCCGGATTGTTGTGCAGATCCGTCGCGCCGGCCTGAATGGCCTCGAGAGCCTTCAGAGCGCTGCCCTTAACGATGGGGATATCGTCGCCGGGGAATTCATACGAGCTCAGAAGCTCACGGACTTCCATTTCCACAAGTTCAAGAAGCTCGGCGTCGTCCACCTGATCGACCTTGTTCATGAATACCACGATGTAAGGCACGCCTACCTGCCTCGCGAGCAAAATGTGCTCGCGGGTCTGCGGCATCGGGCCGTCCGCCGCGGATACCACGAGGATCGCGCCGTCCATCTGCGCGGCACCCGTGATCATGTTCTTCACATAGTCCGCGTGACCCGGGCAGTCCACATGCGCGTAATGGCGCTTGTCCGTCTCATATTCCACGTGCGCGGTGTTGATCGTTATACCGCGCGCCTTCTCTTCGGGCGCCTTGTCGATTTCGTCATATCGCATGGCCGCGGCCTTGCCTTCCTTCGCCAGCGCCATCGTGATCGCCGCCGTCAGCGTCGTCTTGCCGTGGTCCACG
>DATMXR010000269.1:0-10082 GCA_035561315.1 Feifaniaceae bacterium | reverse complement strand
GTAATGTTTTGTGGAAAATTCGGTTGCAGTCACTTTTGAAAAGGAACGTTTCAAAGAAGCGAAAGGGAGTGGGGAAAGACGCTCCCTATGGGATTCGCTCTTTTTTTCTCTCCCGTTTCATATAGCACCGCATTCCTCTTCCCGAACAATATGCTGTTGCATGCCGTCGAAGCGTTTACAAAAGCAAAATTTGGCGCAAGTTTTTTTAAATTGAATCGTTCCAAATCCAAATTCGACAACAATACTGGATATTCACCCCTGACATTCCATAAAATTGGATGCTACAATACTGTTAATAGCAATAACAAAACCATAAAAAAAACGATTCTTCGATAAAGTTTTTTATAGGACCCAATCCTGTAGTGGGGGATTACAGGATGGCGATAAAAGCGAAAAGGGGGATCTTATGTCAAAGTATCGCATTTTATTGGTCGATGACGACCCGCAGTATCTTTCCGCTGTTCGGAGCTATTTCTCCGTACAGGAGCCGATCCGGCAGGTAGACGTTGCGACAGACGGACGGCAGGCGCTCGAAAAATTGCACATGACGCATTATGACGCCGTGCTGATGGATCTCATCATGCCCAAACTGGACGGGCTGGGCGTATTGGAAAGCCTGTCCATGACAAACGGGGAAAAGCCCGCCGTTATCATCGTATCCGCTATACGCAACGAGAACATGATCCGCAACGCATGCACGCTGGGCGCGAAATACTTTATGGTAAAGCCGGTGGAACCGGATACGCTGTATAAGCGCACGCTGGACATGCTGCAGACGGCCCCGGCGAGCACCACGATGCCCACCCTTTCCCAGCCGCCGAAGACTCTGGATGAAAAAATCACGTCCGTGTTCCTGGTGGCGGGGATACCCGCCCACATCAAGGGCTATTACTACCTGCGCGAAGGCATCCGCATGGTGTTCTACCAGCCCGTGCTCATCAACCGCATCACAAAAGAGCTGTATCCCGGCATCGCCAAGCAGTTCTCCACATCGCCCAGCAAAGTGGAACGCGCCATCCGCCACGCGATCGAGGTCGCCTGGACGCGCGGGAAGATCGAAAACATCAACCAGCTCTTCGGCTACAACATCTATTCCAAAAACGACAAGCCCACCAACGGGGAATTTATCGCCCTGGTGGCGGACAAGCTCCTGATGGAGCAGGGCAGGGAAAAGCCCATCTCCGAAGGCGGGGCGGCATAACGAATGCGGGGACAAGTCAATTGGCTTGTCCCCGAGTTTTCTGTGGGTGAAAGGGGTGTCGCATTAAGCATTTTCAATGCATAATGCAAGGATGTTTCGCCCACGGCGAAACCTCAGGGTTCTAAAAAGGCGTCACTGGCGCCTTTTTTGCCCCTTTGAGGCACCGAACCCGCTGCCGCACTAAATGCATTTGAATAGTTGTACATCGTATGCACTTAGTGCCCGCAGGCGTGCCCCGCCGGAGGGCGCATGGCTGCGCCATGCCGCCTCCCTCATCAAAGGGAGGCCCAATTAACCAAATGTAACTGCCCTTTTGCATTTTGGTTATTACGTATTCGCCTTGCCCGTTATGGACGCGATCGTAATGCGCACCACCCCCGTATGGCCAATATCCGCGGCGATGTGTTTTTCCACGCCCGCCATGGCGTCCGGCGTATGGCGTCCGCAGAGTATGCGCAGCGCATGCGCCTTTTCTTCCTTTTCCGTTACCAGGCGCGCAACGCCGGTGACGATGGCGGAGGCATAGTCCACGCTGTAAGTTTGCTGCCTGGTAACGGCGCGGGAAACGCACGCCAGGGAAACCTGCGGGCGGGCCGCAAGGTTCTCGATCTTCTGCCCGGCCAGCGCGCCGTGGAAGTAAATGGCCTCCCCGTCCCGCACGATGGTGACGGGCACGCAATAGGGCGTCCCGTCCGCATTGACGGTGCCGAGCACGGCGTAAGAGCAGGTATCCACTGCTTCCAAAGCAAATTCGCGGGATTGTTCGCGGTCTTTTCTGCGCATGGGCGGCCTCCTAAAAGAAGTTTTCAACAGCATACCACATCCATCCGCCGGAATGATAGAGCCTTTCCCCGCAATCCCGTTACCGGATCAAAAAACCGCCGGAGGCGGGCGCTTCGGGCGCGAACGGATCGTAGGCCGCGGCGGCGCGCGGCAGCATGGGCCTGCTCCTTGCCGGGCGGGACATCAGCCCGTAGCGCAGGGCCTCGGGCGCGTGATCCTCCCCGCCCGCGGCGTCCTCCAGGTTTTTATTGTCATGCAAAAGCTGCGGCAATGTGCGGATGAGGTTGACGCAGGTGGAAAATATCTGCAAAAGCGGCTTCCCGTCCTCCGCGTCCGCCAGGTATTCCCGCACGCGCTGCCAGCCGGGAACGCGGGCGTTGTCCGCGCGCAGCAGCGCCACGCCGTGCTTCGCGAACACCTCCGCTATGCTTTCGCCTTCCATCCCGTCTTCCCCGCGGGCGGAAATGCCGCGCTTCTGCCACGCGTCGGGCGACGCGACGGTATAGGCGGCGCGCTCGCTTTCGGAACGTTCCAATATGCGTTCCGCCATGCGGGAGGACAGCACCTGCCGCTTATATTCCTCCCGGTAGACGTAGACGCGCCCGTCCGGCCCGCAGGCGAACCACAGCACGCAGCAAAAATCGTTGTAGCCCCAGTCCATGGCGCGGAACCGCCGCCACCAGGCGGGGATCAAAAACGGCTCGCATACGTGCTTTTCCCGCCGGAATTCCGGGAAATACTGGCCCTCCAGCGCGTCCCAGTCCCCCTCGAGATACGCGCGCCGGAGCTGCTCCGGCAGGTTTAAGAGCGTGCGCACATAGTCCGGGTCCCGCTCCATGAGCACCCTGTTATCCGTTACGCGGGCGGGAATGAACGCGTAATCCTCCGCGCGCTCCACATTCCGGTACTGCCGGTCTATGAACAGCCGCTTGACCCAGGCATGCCCCACCCCGCCGGGGTTGCAGGTGTAGTACATGCGCGGCCTGAAATCCTGGCGTGTAGACCGGTTGCAGGTGCACAAGAACTGCATCTGCGCCTCGGTGAAATGCGTCGCCTCTTCCAGACCTATGACATCGTATTCCTGCCCCTGGTACTGGTAGACGTCGGCTTCCTTATCGCAATATCCCAGCCGGATGCGGGAGCCGTTGGGGAAGTGGAACGAGCGCGCCCCGACGTTGTAAGCGGCTATGCCGTATAATTCCCGCTGCAGCGGGCGGCCGTGGTTTTCCTGCAATTCCGGCAGAGTGCGCCGCAGCAATAATAGTTGAAGGCCGGGGCGGCGCAAAGCGAGCAGCACGAACTTCCGCCGCATGGCCCAGCTTTTGCCGCCGCCGCGCGCGCCGCCATACGCCACATGCCGCGCCGTGCTGATAAAAAAAGCGCGCTGCTGCGCGCTGGGCGTACCGGGCAGGGTGTGTTTGAGCATGGTGCCTCCTCTTCATCGTTACTGATTTCAGCCGCTGATCAGCGGCTGAAATCCTCCGGGTCCTCCAGAACCACGGTGAGCGGGCCTTCGCTTTTTTCCGCCTTTTGCGGCTCCGTTGCGCCGTAGCCCCAGTCCTTCAATAACAGGGCGGCCAAATTCGCGTTGATTTCCCCCAGCAGCGCCCGCTCCACCAGGTGCTGCTCCACCCGCGCCGCCGCCCAGGCAAGCGCGGCCCGGACCCTGGAGCGCCTTCCCCGTTTTCCCGCCTCCTGCGGGCGGCGGGCGCGCTCGAGCGCCTCCCGCGGGACGTCAAGCGCCGCGCAAAGGCCCGCCATGGTATACGGCACCTGATGGTAACTCAACTCCCCGTTTTTGAGCGTGACGCGCTCGCGCGTCGCGTCGCAGGCGGCAAAATACGCCTCCGCTTTTTGGCGGAGTACCTCCGCGGCGCTTTCCTTCTTTTCCATCTGCTTCATCCCTTTAGAACATCCGTTCCGTTTTCATGCCTATCATAGCATGGAGGTGCGGAAAACATCAGACTGAAAACCGTTTTCGCGCACATTCTCAGCCTTTCCCTTTCGGCCCTGTTGCTCCATACTCCGGCGAAGTCGCGCTGAGCGGTAAAGGCCGTATTATCTTACAAATGGGCATAAATGGCGTTCTGCCTTGATAGGAATTGCCATTTTGCCGAGACTGCAAAAAAGAACTGTGCGTCACTTATACAAAAAATATTGATGGTGCAAATGTAAAAGTCCGCCAATTGGCGGGCTCTTTTACTTATAAGCGTGCGTCTAGAGAACATCAAATTGGAACAACTCATCAACCGTAACATGCAGGCATTGCGCCAGTTTGAATGCCAGAGATAACGACGGATCATATTTATTGTTTTCAATGGCATTGATCGTCTGCCTTGTAACATTGCAGAATTTGGCGACTTCGTCCTGTGACAATTTGTTCTCTTTGCGGCGTTCTTTTATTCTGTTCTCCACGTTAGCCTCCATATCGCTTTTTGTTGTAAATGAGTAAAATAAAAAACACAATGGATATTACAGCCAAAAAAATCAACGGATTGAGCCCTTCAAGCTGCCGGTTTGCCACGATTGAAGCAATGATCCGGATGGCCAATATCCCGATTACGACGATAAACGCGCCGGACATTGCTTTGGCTTTAATCAGTGTTTTTCGCTCATCTCCCTGCTTCGCCAATGAAACCAGCATATAGCCGATTGATATGGACATAACGATAAAAATGCCGGCGACAACCGCCAGAAACAGCCCGTTCGATTCCTGTATCATTGTTTTCCTCCCAATATGTAAAATATGTTTTACATATTGAGCATAGAACAGTTCGCCTGTTTTGTCAAATTATTTTGACATTCTTGCGGATCTGATCCATTCCTTCCTGAACGGATTCCCAAGAGCAGCTTGAAACCGCCTTCCGGCGGTATTTCCACGAAACATCAGAGCACGCAGGCGCTGCATCAACTATTCTTCTAAGGCAGCGGGTTATTTTGCCGCACACTGTTCCTTTTTTCATATTGTACTCCTTTTCAAAATATCGTACTGTAAAGACAGCGGCAATTTTTTGCGGCGGTTTTCCCCGATCCGCCGCGCATACAACCGGACTTTTGCTGCAAATGCTAAGTACCGGCGGCCCAGCCGTGAAACATTTCTCCGGAGGGAAAGAATATGACGTCCGCGCTCTGTGAAACCATACAGCTGTTTATTAAAAATACGGAAGCCGCAAAAGACGAGTTCCCCTTTCAGAGCGCCATGATGCGCCGGACGGCGGCGCTCCTTTATGCGGGCGAAGGCCGGGCGCTTGACCGCGGGCGCGTCAGGGACGCGATGCGCCTGATTAAAGCGAATACCGGCGCATTCTCCATGTTCCGCGGCGCCGCGCAGCTCGGGCTTGCGGCCATGGTTTCCCTGGACGCGGAACCCGAGAAACTGTTAAAAGAAACCCTGCTCGTTTACAGGCTTTTAAAATCCAACCGCTTCCCTTCCAGCATGCATCTTGTATTTGCCGCGTATCAGATCGCAAAAACCGTCCCGCAGGACGCGCGGCAGGAAGCCGTAAAAAAGGCCGGCGCAATGTATGGCGCGGTCCGCCGCGCGCACCCCTTCCTGGCAGGGGAGCAATCCATTATATACGCCGCTTTGGTCGGAAGCTTTGCAAAAGACGCGGAGGAGGCCGCGGTGAAAACCGAACGCCTGTATATCGAATTGAGCGAACTTTCCCCCAGGGGCGAGCTATTGAACCTTTCCATGCTGCTTTCGCTTTCCGACGGCATGGATATCAGCTCCCGCGTCCTGAAAATTTCCGACGCCCTCAAGGCCGAATCGCTTGAATTCGGGCGGCACTTTCTGCTGCCCATGCTGGGCGTATTCGCGCTTTCCCCGCTCTCCCCGAATTTCATCGCAGCGAACATCGCGGAGGCCGCTTCCTCGCTCCGTGCACAAAAAGGGTTCGGGCCGCTGTTCGTGCAGAAACGGGAGCTGCTGCTTTTAAGCTCCTCTTTGGTGATCTGTGCGCAGCCCGGCGGCCGGGAGCCGCTTAACGCCGCGCTTCTGGGCGGATTGACCGGCATGCTCATCGCCCAGCAGGTCGCCGTCGCGGGGGCGGCGGGAGCGGCGGCGGCCGCAGCGGCGGCTTCGTCGGCTTCGTCTTAAGAATTCTTCAAACCCGCAATCCGTGTCAAAATCGCAGCAATCAGTGAGGAATTTGTTTTGAAAGACTTATCGGCGCTCTATTGCAAGCTCCGCTCCCTTGTCCTGTTCCGGGGCCTGTTAACGGACGAAGTATTCCTTCTCCTTATGGATGTTTTGACCTCGGCGCAGAAAACCGAGGCGGAGCGGGTGGACGCCTACGCCGCATTCGCGGCGCGGCTTTTTGAAACGACCGAGGACTGGACAGGCTACGTATGGGGCCGCGCCGCCGCGAGCGAGAACCCGTATGTCCATAAACGCGCCGTCCGCGCGCCCATATCCGAAACGTTGAACGCATGTTTGTCCGCCGAGCTTTTTGTGCTGGAGGAGCTTTCCCGGCTGGACGCGCGTTCGGTGCGGCAGTCGCTCGATTGCGGGGGGTATCTCCCGGAATGGACGACGCATCCTTTTGAATTTGCTCCGGCGTATGAGGCGCGCATGGCGCAGCTAAACAAGGTCGGGTACGGCGTCTACGCGGAGCACGCCATGTTCCATATGGAAGACGGCGACGTCGTCCCCGTGCAAACGCCGGACCCTGTCCGCCTGAATGAGCTCAAGGGGTACGAGCGCGAACGCGCCCTTGTGCGGGCGAACACTTTGGCGCTTATAAACGGAAAGCCCGCGGCCAACACGCTTTTATACGGCGACGCGGGCACGGGCAAATCCTCCACGGTCAAGGCGCTGGTCAACGAATTTTGCGGGGAAGGATTAAGGCTGATCGAAATCAAAAAGCACCAGCTTTTATCGATCCCCTCCATACTGGAGCGCCTGCGGGATAATCCGCTGCGCTTTCTTCTGTATTTGGACGACCTCTCCTTTGCGGAATGCAGCGAGGAAAGCGGCGCATTAAAGGCCATACTGGAAGGCTCCGCCGCCGCGCGCACAAAAAACGTGGCCATATACGCCACCAGCAACCGGCGGCACATCGTCAACGAGCGGTTTTCCGACCGTGAGGGCGGCGATATCCACCGCAACGAGACGATCGAGGAGCAGACCTCGCTTTCCGAGCGCTTCGGCCTGACGGTATACTTCGGCAAGCCGGACAAGGACGCTTACCTTTCCATTGTAAGCGAATTGCTGGAGCAGCGCGGCCTGGAAGCGACGGACGAATTGCTGCTGCGCGCCGAGCGGCACGCGCTTTCCCGCGGCGGGCGCTCGCCCAGGGCGGCCAAGCAGTTCGTGGAAGCGCTCGGCGCCGGGGAGGGCAGATAGGCGGCCCCCAAGCCGCCACAAGAATTTTAAAAGGCTGGCGGCCCGCTACCGGGCCGCCGCTTTTCTTTCCGCCGCCGGCCGAAGCCCGGGGGACCGCGGAACATTCGGCGCCGTTTCGGGAATACTGATGCTATCCCTGTTTTGCGCTCTGCAGCGTGTAGGAGTCGCGGTGAAAAAAATCGTACGGCAGGCGATGCCTTTTCTCAAACAGCTATACGAGCGTTTTCGGGCGGACGAGGTGCCGTCCCTGGGCGCGGAGTTCGCGTACCATCTGCTGCTGGCGTTTTTCCCGTTTTTAATATTCTTGGTGACGGTGCTGACCTATACGCCGCTGTTGCAGCCCCAATCGCTCGCGGATCTGCTGCAGGTATTGCCTGCGGACGCATATGCGGTGGTGGCGGGAACGGTCAACGAAATATTCAGGACCAACCGGCCGAATATCCTCTCCTTCAGCGTCATATTGGCCGTATGGTCCTCCTCCAGCGGGTTTATGGCCGTCTCACGCGGGCTCAACCGGGCGTATGACGTCAAGGAAACGCGGAAATTCTACGCGGTGCGCGGCATGGCGATATTGTTTACGCTTCTGATCGCGTGTTCCATACTGCTTGAAATGGTGGCCATCGTGTTCGGGGATATGCTGATACTGGAGCTTTCCGCAAAGCTGGGCTGGTCCGCGTTCGGCGTGGCGCTCACCCACATTTTGCAGCTCATATTACCGGTAGGAATGCTTTTTCTGCTGTTCTTATTCCTTTACACCATCATCCCCAACCGGAAACTGCGGGTCCGCGAGGTATTGCCCGGCGCGGCGTTTACCAGCGTGGTGTGGGTCATAAGCTCCTTCCTCTTTTCCACGTACGTGAACAACTTCTCCAATTTTGCGCGGCTGTACGGCAGCCTGGGCGGCGTGATCGTGCTGCTGCTGTGGCTCTATCTTTCCAGCATGGTGATGCTCATCGGCAGCGAGATCAACGCCACGCTGTATTTTGAAAAGGGGCGGGGAAAGGATTTGGAAGAGCAGGGCGGGAAAAACGGGAAAACCGAATAAAAGCGGCAGGTCCAGTTCAACCCACCGCTTTTCCCTGCGGAGTGCTTATTTCGTGTAAACAAGCACCGCGTCCCGCAAAAACGCGGCCAGGCCCGGCTGTTCCTTATCATAGTAGGCCGTGAACCGTTCGTCGTCCACATACATCTGCGCGACCCCGGCATGGGCCTCCCTGGAGTAGCCGCCCCACGCGAACGTGAGCCACTGGCGGTGCAGGTCCGCGGCTCTCTGCGCCAGTTCGCCGCCCGCGTCGCCCGTGGCGAACGCCGCCTTTAATGTCAGGAGGATATCGGCGCCCAGCTTTTCAAACGCCTCATACTGCTCTTTTGTCATGTTTTTGAATATGCGGCTGGATTGTTCCACCCGCTCGTCCCCGTACTTTTCCCGGACCTCTTTGCCGTACTTTTCTTCGTTTTCGTCGGCCAGACGCTGTTTGAAGCCTTCGAATTTTTCCTGATCGGTCATAATTACTCTCCCTTCCGCTTCCGCGATCGTCTTTTCGACGTTCGCGATCAATATATCGAGCTGTTCCCGCTTTTGCAGAAGCTTCTCCCGGTGCTCCTTTAAAGCGCCCGCGCCGTCGAACGACGGCGACGAGACGATCTCCCTGATGCGCCCGAGATCGACCCCAAGCTCCCTGTAAAACAGAATCTGCTGGAGCCGTATGACTTCCTGCTTCCCGTAGATGCGGTACCCGGACGAACTGATCCGGCTTGGCCTGAGCAGCCCGATCTCGTCATAGTACCGCAGCGTCCTGGTGCTGACGCCCGCCAGCTTCCCAAGCTTTTGCACCGTGTATTCCATGCCTTTCCCTCCCGACGGTTTCAAGCGTACACCTTGACGCAGCGTCAATGTCAACGGTATTTTTTGAGAAATAAAATAACTCCCTTGCCGCCCCCCGCGGCTCCCCGTTGGGATTGCAATGTCCCAAACAGCGGGCGCTTTAAAATATGGGTATATACTTTTGCACCTGCCGCATAGAGTATGCCAGGGACTTCCGTCAAGATCCCTTCGCCTGTAAGGTAAACGAAAAGCATATGGGAGGGTAATTGTGATGGAATGCCAGCCGTACAATCTGAACCTGCCTTATCCGGAGGTCAGCGGCGAAGCGGACCCGGACGCCGTCGCGCTGCTTCTGGAGGATTATGCCGGAATCATCAGCGAGATGACGGCGTCAAACCAGTACATGTATCAGTATTTCCTGCTGGTTGAGAATAATTATTCCTTTGCGGAAGCGATCAAATGCATCGCGGCTACCGAAACGTGGCACAGGGAACTGCTGGGCAGGGCCATTGTCCGCCTGGGCGGAACGCCGATCTTTGCGGCTACCAACACATACTGGTGCTCCAATTACGTCAGCTATGATCAGGACCCGCAAAGAATGCTGCTGGCAAATATCAATATTGAATTTGCCACGATCTATAATTACCGCTGGCACATCCAGCTGATTCCCAACGAAAGCGTAAAGCAGCTCTTGGAGCGTATCATACTGGACGAGGAGCTGCATATCCGTTTGTTCAGCGAAATGCAAAGCGCTTTGCAATAAGCGATCATATTTTTATTCAACGGCCTCTTCGAGCGCTTCTCATAAATGATGAAACATATGCCGAAGCAAAGCAACCCGTTTCAGCATGCTGCCGAGCGGGTTTTACGTATTCCATATCGCCAAAACTTAGCGCGGGAGCATGGCGTTATATTCCCGAGAGCGC
>DATMXR010000268.1:0-27350 GCA_035561315.1 Feifaniaceae bacterium | reverse complement strand
AAAACACACTGCGCACAGAAGATAACCCTGTGCATGGGTAAACGCATGTGCTCTTTTTGCATGGACGATCGATGCTGATGCAATATAGGATACCCGAAAACCGGCTGCTTAAACCAAGCCTACGCGGATTTAGGCAGCGCGTTTGGTTTATTGCCCGAAGGGAAATTGCCAGAAAGATCAGCCCGGAAGAGATAACTCCAGTCGTAATTATCATAGAGTATGCGTATGGTATTGTCAATAGCACCCGCATGGCGGGCTTTTTGAGAAATCGCGCCGTTTTGGGGGCGTTTTGTCCAAAGCGTCACAAAGAATTTACACATTCACCGTATAAACACCGATATACGCGCATAGCATGCTATGACAGGGGGGTAACAAACCCACACCGAAGGAGGAAAGCCATATGCCCGATTACCGGGAGCTGGACAGCGGAAAACCCCGCACGCGCACGCACAACGTGCACATCGATAACCGGAACCGCACAAGCATCACGGGCGTAAGCGATGTGGAAAGCTTCAACGAGCAGGAAGTCATAATCGAGACCGAGGCGGGGGGCTTAAGGATAGAAGGCGAAGGGCTGCATCTTTCCAAGCTGAACCTGGACGACGGCCAGGTGGTGATCGAGGGCGAAGTGCTTTCGCTCGAATACGAGCCCGCGGCGCAGGAACGCCGCCCCGGCCTGTTCTCCCGCATGTTCCGATGAGCAACACCCTGCTCCAGCCCGCGGCCTTCCTTACGCTTTTGTACGGGGGTGCCGCCACGGGGATTTTATATGACGGGTTCCGCCTGATCCGCCGCATATTCCGCGGGCGCTTACTGTGCTCGCTGTGCGACGGGCTGTTTGTTTTGGGCGCGACGGGGCTGCTTTTTGCAAGCCTGTTCTTCGCCACGGGCGGAGAGGCGCGCGTTTATTTGCTTTTGGGATTTGTCTGCGGATTCTTTTTGGAGCAATGGAGCCTGAGTTCTCTGTTTTTTAACTTGTTTCACTCTATACTTGCAAGAAAATGGATGTTATAATAACAATACGCCTTTGATATGGAACAGTGTCACAGGAAAACGCCGCGCATGCGCCGTAACCGCCGCAAATAAATGGTTTATCTGCGGCTTGAATACGCTAAACTCGCGCGCAATTGTTTCGATATACAAAAGCGAGGGTGAGCGCTATGAGGAAAGCAAGACAACACGCGTTGCTGCGGCCGCAGCATATCCTGCTGGGGTGCTGCTTGGTGCTGCTCGCGCTAATGTTCATCTATTTCTCCCAGAGCGCGAAGCTCGCGGAGATCGAAAAGGAAAAGACGCAGCTCAACGAAAGCTACGAAGCCATGCTGCTTGAGGAGCAACGCCTCAACGGCATGCTGGGGTACGTGCAGACCGACGATTACATGATGCAGTACGCGCGTGAAAAGCTGGGCTACGTCAGCCCCGACGATTATAAATTTTACAGGGACACGCCGCAGGAATGAACGAGATCCGCGCCGCCGTCATCGACATCGGCAGCAACTCCATACGGTACTTTTGTGCTTCCGTCACGCCGCAGGGCGTGGCGGCTTTTGCGCCTAAGCGCCTCGTAACCACGCGGCTGGCGGAAGGAATATTAAATACCGGCTGCCTGCAGGAGGCCGCCACGGCCCGCTCGCTTGCGGCCGTTTCCGATTTTTGCGCCCTCGCCGCGGAGCAGGGCGCAAAAGAAATATACGCCTACGCCACCAGCGCCGTCCGGGACGCGAAAAACCGCAAAGTATTTTTAAGCCGCGTACGCGAAAACTGTAACATAGACGTGGACGTGCTCACCGGCGTCGAGGAAGCGCGGCTTGCGTACCTGGGCGCGGCGGGGCAATTTGGCGGGGGCTTAATCGACGTCGGCGGCGGCAGCGCGCAGGTCATCACGCCGAAGCTGGCGCACAGCTTCCCCGTCGGCTGCGTGCGGGCAAAGGAGCTGTGCGAAGGCCTTGCGCAGAAGGAACTCCCGCGGGCCGTGGAGGCTTGGCTGGACCGGACGATAGCGGACAGGCTCTCCGGTATCGGGGAACAACGCTGGACGGGCGTGGGCGGCACCGTCACAACGCTGGGCGCGCTGCAGGCGGGGCTTGCGGAATACGACAGCTTCCGCGTCAACCGCGAAACGCTCGCGCAGGACGGCGTGCTTTCGTTGTATGAAGATCTCCTTGCCATGGGAGACGCGCGGCGGAAGCATCCGCTGCTCACCGACCGGCACGACATCATACCGTTCGGCGCCCTGATCGTATGGGGGCTGATGAAGCGGCTCGATATCGGGGCGCTCCGTGTCAGCGACGCGGACGGCATGGAAGGGTATCTGATGGACCGCGCGGCGCGATAACGCGCTTTGATTTTGGAGGATCATATGCTCAAGGCGCTCTATGCGGGGCTTGGCGGCTTTATCGGCTGCGTCCTGCGTTACCTGGTCAACCTGCTTGCCCCGAAGCTTCTGGGGGCGCAGTTCCCCTACGCGACGCTCATCGTCAATACGCTTGGCGCGTTCCTGATCGGCCTTGTCATGACGCTCGGGGAAAACCGCATTTCCCCGGAGGCGAGAATATTTCTTGTCACGGGGATACTCGGCGGGTTCACGACGTTTTCCGCGTTCAGTTACGAGACGGTCAGCCTGTTTTCCGCCGGAAATTACGGCGCGGGCTTTCTGAACGTGGGCCTGAACGTGGCTTTCAGCCTGGGCGGCGCGGCGCTGGGGATAGCCGCCGCAAAGCTGCTGCGCTCTTAACGGACAGGCAAACACAGGGCCCGCCGTTTTTGCGGCGGGCCCTGTGTTGTGATTGTTACGCCTTTTTCACCACGGGGATGTAGATGTCGATCTGCTTGCCCTTTTCCCCCATGCAGCGCTCGTCGTACAGCTCAAAGTCCGCGCAGCCGGGCGCGTATTCGTAGCCGGAGGCCGGAAACCACCGCTCATAGATAAAGGACCAGGTGCCCTGAATAGAGGCGACGAACCCTTCGCTGTCCGACGGCGGGGTAGTAAACACAGCGTATGTCGCCGCGGGCACGAGCGCCTTGTGGAACCCTTCCGGCACGCTGTCCGGGTCCGCCGTTTCCACGCCGATGACATAGGAGAACTCGCCCGTTTCGATATCCGTGTCCATGCAGATTCCATACTCGGTGTGGCTCACGGGTGTAAACGCGCCGTGCAGCGTATGCATGTCGTTTTTGAGATACTCCTGCCAGAAAGCGGGGATCGCCTTGCTGTTTTCCCCGTTCACCGACGTGGTGCGAAGATGGTAGCCCGCTACATAAAACGCGGGCCGGGTGATTATTTTCGGTTCCATTACGATTCCTCCCGTTAATTGATAGCCGCATAGCTGGTTGAGGTCCACCGGGGCGGGTACCCGGCCGGCGCCGTGCAGGCGGTAACGCTCCGGCGGCGCGCCGAACGCCTTGGTAAATGCGCGGGTGAACCCGGCGTGGGTATCGAAGCCCCAGTCCAAAGCGGCATTGAGAACGCGCTTGCCATTCACAAGCTCCGCCGCCGCGTGCGCAAGGCGGCGGTAGCGCACATAGCTCATGACGGGCATGCCGACATACGCCTGGAATACGCGGTAAAAGTGATAGGGCGAAAACCCCGCCGAAGCGGCCAGCCGCTCCACGGTGATCTCCTCCTTCAGGCAGCTTTCGATCTCATTCACGCTGTTCTGGATGCACGCTCTGTAGTCCATGTTTTTCCTCCCCGATCGGTGTACCTATCATATCACGCGGCAGTATGCGGCGCTTATCCGTTTTTTGCAAGTTCAAGAAAGTCCGCCGCAGTTCAGGGTATGCCCGCATCCGCCCGTCCCAAAGCAACGCGGCGCGATGTAGACACCGCCCCCTGCGAAGGCATATGATTTGGAATCAAAATAAAGGTTTTTGCTTTGCCCGGTTCATTCCGCGCTGGCATGAGAACCCAAAATAGGGTATTCTATAAGGACAATAAAGCCAGGAGGCAATATGGGCAAGCGCTGCATCATCATCACCGCATACCTTAAAAACGCGCTTTTTGACCTGTATACCCCGCGCGAAGGGGACCTCGTGCTCTGCGCGGACGGCGGGTACGCGCACGCGGCGCGGGCGGGCCTGATACCCGACCGCGTGATCGGCGATCTCGACTCGCTTACCGGCGCCGTTCCCCCGGAGGCCATGCTGGAGCTGGTGCCGGTGGAAAAGGACGACACGGATACCATGCTCTGCGCGCGCAGGGCCCTTGCCCATGGATGCGGGGAATGCGTCATATTGGGCGGGATCGGCGGGCGGCTCGATCATACGCTCGCCAATTTGCAGACGCTCGCGTTCGCCGTATCGAACGGCATGCGCGCGGAGCTTGCCGGGGACGACGACCGCGCGATACTGTTAAAGGACGGCGCGCTGACGCTTCATCGTGAGGAAAGCTGCTCTCTTTCCCTGCTTTCCTTTACGGAGCGCTGCACGGGCGTCACGACAAGCGGGGTCAAATATCCGCTCACCGGCGCCACGATCACCCAAAGCAACCCCATGGCGGTGAGCAACTCGTTTACGGCGGAGGAAGCGCATATCGAGGTCAAAGAAGGCATGCTGCTGATCGTGCTTTCCCATATGGCGCGTTGACTTTTAAAAATTCCCTCTTGTGTCTTGACGCGGAGGGTGTTATTTTTATTTCAGTACTGAACAATGTTTAGTAGTGAACGATGTCGAATGAGGTGAGACATGAACGCGCAGTTTAAAAAGGGCGTGCTGGACCTTTGCGTGCTCTCGCTCTTAAGGAAGCGGGATTACTACGGGTACGAGCTGGCGGAAAAGATCTCCGGCAGCATCGAGATCGCGGAAGGAACGCTCTACCCGCTGTTGCGAAAGCTCAAGGCGGACGGGTTGTGCGAAACCTATCTTTCGGACGGCTCCGGAGGCCCGCCGCGCAAATACTACCGCCTGACCCAGGCGGGAAAGGACGCGGAGGAGGCGCTTCGGGCGGATTGGACGGACTTTACCAAAAGCGTACGGGACTTGACGGAGGATGCGGCGCATGAATGAATTTTTGGATTTGCTCTCTAAAGCGCTCGGGCGCATGAGCGCGGAGCAGAAGGAGGATATCCTTTCGGACTACCGCGAGCACTTTGATGCGGGCAGGCGAAAGGGAAAATCCGACGCCGCGATCGCCGCGGCGCTCGGGGACCCCAGGCAGCTTGGGCGCATGTTCACGGCGGACCGCGCCGTGGAGCGCGCCCAGCGCGCAAGCGGCATAAACAGCGTGCTGCACATGCTCGGCGCGATCGCGCGGTATCAGCTTTTGGGCGGACTCGTCATGGGCTGCCTGTACCTTGCGGCGCTGTGCGTGCTGATTACGCTGTTCGCGGCGGCGTTCGCCCTGGTCGCCGCGGGGACCGCGGCGCTGGCGTATATGGTGTTCATGCTGATAAAGGCGGATATGATCTACGCGCCGCTCGGCGGGTCCCTGACGCTGATGTTCGTGAGCGCCGGGCTCTTAAGCACGCGCGGGTGCGCGGCGCTCTGGCGCAGGACAATCGGGCGCCTCCCCTATATGGCGGAGCGGCTGATGCGCGCGAAGAGAAAGGGGGATGCGCGATGAAACGCACGAAGATATTGGTTCTTTTATTGGCGATCGGCCTCGCCGGCGTCATCGCCGCCACCGGCATCGCCCTGGGTACGGGGCATATCCGCCCGTACGCGGAAACCAAGAGCTATCCAATAGAACACATGGAGCGCGTGGAGCTCAGCCTCCATTGTGCAGAAGTCACCGCCGTGCCGGTGACGGAGGATTACCGCGCGGAGGTCTATGTGAACGCCTGGCTGCCGCGGCCCCCGGAGTTTGACCGGGTCGTTTCCGTAAACGTGGCGGACGGCACGCTGACAATCACGGAAACGCCCTTCCCGAACGAGTTTCTGGGCATGTTCCCGCAGCCGTATGAAATGAAACTTACGCTCTACCTGCCCGCCGCGGCATGCGAGCGGATCGAGGAGGTGCGAAAATGAAAACAGCCGTTATCACCGGCGCGACGTCCGGCATCGGCTTCGCCGCCGCAAAGGCTTTGCTGGAGCAGGGCTGGCGCGTGATCGGCATAGGCCGCCGCGGGGAACGCTGCGCAAAGGCAAAAGCGACGATACTTTCCCTGCTGCCGGACGCGGACGTCACGTTCCTTTGCCATGACCTGACCGACCAATCCCAGGTGCATCTGGCCGCGGACGGGGCTGCGGCGCAGCTGCAGCGGAGCGGGACCGCGGGCATAGACGCCCTGATACTCAACGCGGGCTGCGTGCGCAGCTACTATACGACATCGGCGGAAGGCTACGAGCAGCAGCTTGCGCTCAACTATCTTTCAGGCGTGCTGCTCACCCGCCGGCTGCTGCCGCAGCTAATAGAAGCAAAGGGCCGCGTGCTGTGGACGGGCAGCGGCTCCCACAAGAACATGCGCGTCCACTGGGACGATCTGATGCTGCAAAAGCGGTACCACCCGCTGACCGCCTACAAGCAATCCAAGCTCTGCGCCATGCTGTTCGCCCGGGGCTTCAACCAGAAGCTGGCGGAAACGGGAGTCAAAATGTACGTCGTCGACCCCGGCCTTGTCAACACCGAGATCGGCTGCAAGGAAACGGGAGGGCTGGTGCGCTTTGTGTGGTCGCTCCGAAAGCGGCACGGCGTATCCCCCGAGGTCCCCGCGCAGACGTTCGCCTATGTGTGCAGCCACATGCCCGCGCCGGAAGGATTATATTACCACAACTGCGCTTTGGCCCCGTATTCCGGCTACGCGGACGACCCCGCCCATATCGGGCGGATGTTCGAACTCAGCGAGCAGCTTTGCGGCGTCCGGTTTGAGGAATTTCAGAAGGAGGAAGCGGTATGATCGCCTTGATTACGGGCGCTTCGGGCGGATTGGGCCGCTCCATGGCGGCGGAGTGCGCGCGGCGCGGATATGACCTGTACCTGACGGATTTAAAGGAGCAGCCGCTTCATGACATTGCCCGCGGCGTCACGCGCCAATACGGCGTTACGGCGCGCACCCACGCATGCGACCTGACGGATGCGGCCGAAGCGAACGCCCTGTTTGAGCGCCTGGACGCCGAGGGCATCCGATTAAACCTGCTGTTAAATATCGCGGGCGTGGATTACGAGGGCGCGTTCCTTTCACGGGAAAGCGAGACGCTCATCAAAATCGTGCGGCTCAACATAGAAGCGACGCTGCGCGTGACCCACGCGGCGTTAAAGCGCCGGGCGGAGGGCGCGTTCCATATCATAAACGTATCGAGCCTCGCCTCGCTCTACCCCATCCCGCTCAAGGCGACGTACGCCGCCTCCAAGCGCTTCCTGCTGGATTTTTCCATGGCGCTGGGCCACGAGCTTGCGTGTGAAGACGTGCATGTGCTGGCACTCTGCCCCGGCGGCCTCCCCACCACGAAGGAGGCGCTTTCCGGCATAGAGGCGCAGGGCTTCTGGGGCCGCGCCACCACCAACGAACTGAGCGCCGTGGCGCGGAACACGCTTTCCCGCGCGCTGAAAAAGAAACGCGTGTATATTCCCGGCGCAGTCAACCGCACGCTGAGCGTGCTTGGGAAACTCGTGCCCGACGCGTGGATCGCGCGCCTGCTCTACGCCCGCTGGAACGCCGCGCAGCAGAAGTGGCTGCAGGCGGCGTAATAAATATTAACAGCCGATCGCGCGGGAGAGCGCAGCTATGGCTGTATCGATATCCGCACGGGAAACGTCGTTGGAGGTGACGAAGCGGAAGTTGCCCTCCCACTCGCCGTTGATCTTCACGCCTTCCTTCAGCATGGTTTCCTGCACGGCTTCCAATACGGCGCGTTCCCGCTCCACATGGAAGAACACCATGTTGATGTCCACCGCGTTCGCGTCCGCCGTGACGCCGGGGAGCTTGTTTAATTCCCGCGCCATATATTTGGCGTTCTCATGGTCGATTATCAGGCGCCCGGTCATATCCGTAAGCGCCAATATGCCCGCAGCGGCCAGTATACCGGCCTGCCGCATGCCGCCGCCCAGCATTTTGCGGTATTTCCTTGCCCGCTCGATAAACGCCCTGTCCCCGGCGATAACGGAACCGACCGGCGCGCACAGGCCCTTTGAGAGGCAGCAGGAGACGGTGTCCGCATACCGCGTAATCTCCTTTGCGTCCACGCCCAGCGCCACCGCGGCGTTAAAGAGGCGCGCGCCATCGAGATGCACCCTGAGGTCATGCTTTTTCGCGGCCGCGTACACCTCCGCCATGGTGGAAAGGGGTACGACGCGGCCGTTGGAGAGCGCGTTTTCCATGCAGATAAGCGTTGTGGGCGGCTCGTGGATATCCTCCGTGCGGATGGCCCGCTCGATCTCTTTGGCGTCGAACATGCCGTTTTCAAAATGCAGCTGCCGCAAAGTCACGGCGGAAAGCACGGCGGCCGCGCCCACCTCGTGCACGAACACGTGGGACTCGTCGCCCACGATCACCTCGTCCCCGCGCCTGGTCTGGGCCATGACGCAAAGCTGGTTGCCCATCGTCCCGCTGGCGACGAACAGGGCGGCTTCCTTGTTGAGGCGCTCCGCGGCGAGGCGCTCGAGTTCGTTTACGGTGGGGTCGTCGCCGTATACGTCGTCCCCTACGGGGGCGTTCGCCATGGCCTCCCGCATGGCCCGGGTGGGCTGGGTTACGGTATCGCTCCGAAGGTCGATGTATCGCATATCATGTTCCTTTGCCGTGGATTTCAGGCGCCGCAATGTTCAAGCATGCGGATGTTGAGCAGAGCATACCGCAATCCGTGGCTTTTGTAAAGCCGGATTGTGTTTGCGCGCCCGGCGTGGTAGTATGGACAGGTAAAAGGAAAACGAATAGGCACGCATCGGCGGGATGTGTAAGAATAAAGCACTTTTGGAGGCTCTTTATGAATTACCCCACAAAAGCGGAGGCGGCGGCACAAATCGTTTCTTATGGAAAACGCCTTTACGACAGGGGCTACGCCGCTGCCAACGACGGCAATCTTTCCGTAAAGCTTTCGGACAATACGGTGCTGTGCACGCCCACCGGCGTATCCAAGGGCTGCCTGACGCCGGAAATCCTGGTGGAACTGACGCTGGACGGCGGCATCGTTTCGAAAGGCGCGCTCCCGCCTTCGAGCGAGGTGAAAATGCACCTGCGCGTATATAAGGAAAACCCCGCCGTCATGGCCGTGGTGCATGTGCATCCGCCCGTCGCCTCCTCCTTCGCCGCGGCGGGCGTCCCGCTCGATACGCCGCTGCTTACCGAGGCGATCGTGGGCTTGGGGCAGGTGCCGGTAGCGCCGTTTGCCCTCCCGAGCACCGAGGAGGTGCCGGATTCCATAGCGCCCTTCTGCAAGACCCACAAGGCGGTGCTGCTAAGTAACCACGGCCCGCTTACCTGGGGGAGCAGCCTGGAGGAGGCCTGCTTCCGTATGGAGATACTGGAGCACCTGGCTACCGTCACGATGAACGTCCGCTACGTCATGCGGGATACGCACAATAAGCTGAGCGAGGAAAACATCGCACGGCTGAAAAAACAATTCCATGTAGAGTGACGCTCAAGCCCTGCAATAAAGCAAAAGAACGGAGCGGGAGGGAAATCCTCTGCCCGCTCCGCATCCCCTTTTTCGTTACCGGATGTAGGGCCACATAAACTCAGACGCGCTTCCGGTTTTCGACCATACGGTTTCCTCCCATTTTGCGAAAATCCACTGATCGCCCTGCCTGGTAAATCCCAGTATAACCCCGCCGTATTCATCAACATAGTAAACTCTCGCATATGCGGGAGAATAGTCCAGAACCTTCCAGTTATTTTGTTCCCTAAGCATTGTATCTTCCTTATACGCATCCTTGAACTCCTGCCCGTGCAGCAGCGTAAGAATTTCGCACCGGGCGCACGAAGCCGCCCAAAACAGGATCAGGCAGAGGAGTAGGATCAGCAAAACCCGCTTTAACCAAAGCTTTAACATATGGAAAACCTCACTATTCCGTATGTTCCCCGCTGCCCACGTCGATGGCGGGGTCATAGACCGAATACCGGTTCTTGCCGACTTTTTTGGAACGGTAGAGCGCGATATCCGCGCGCTTAAAGAGCTCGTCCACCGTGCCGCCGTCCTCCGGATAAAGCGCGGCGCCTATCGAGCAGGTGATTTCGTTCTCCGCGTCCCCGCTGGTACGGAACGCTTCCAATATGCTTCTCGCCTGGGCCTCAAGCTGCGGCCTGTCGCTGACATTCTTTAAAAACACCATGAACTCGTCCCCGCCGATGCGCCCCAGGATATCCGTGGAGCGGAACAGCGCCCTGAGCCTTCCCGAGGCAGCCGTGAGCACGGAGTCCCCGAACAGATGGCCGCGCGTATCGTTGATGGATTTGAAATCGTCCACGTCGATGAGGATCAGGCCGTGTATGCCGTCCGCACCCTCCGAGGCCAGGTACCGGTTGACCATGTACTTGGTGGTTTCGTTGTTATAGAGGTTGGTCAGCGAATCCTGCTGCGCCCTTTGGAGCAGCCAGGCGGCCTCGCGCTTCTGCGTATCAATATTCGTGATCTTGCCGAGCACGCGCACCGGCTTGCCGCCCGAATCCGACAGGACCGCAACGAGCACCCTGCACCAGATATAGCTGCCGTCCGCGCGCTTGATGCGCATATCGTCCTTCATGGTGCGCTTGCCCGCCTTTAAGTCCCGGTATATGGCCTCCAACTTTTCAAGATCGTCGGAATGCACCTGGCGCATGAGCTCCTTGTTCCACTTCACCACATTGTAGCCAAAGAGCTTGCGGAAGTTCTCGTTGGCCTCGATCCATTTTTCATGGATGGAAATTTCGAATACCACGTCCTCGGATTCGCGCGCGATGATACGGTAGCGCTCCTCCAGCCAGGCCAGCCTGGCCTTTTCTTCCTTTGCATCGCGGCGGTCCCGCCAGCGCCAGGCGAACAGCAGGAAAAGCCCCAGCGCAAAAACGCCGAGCATGCTCAGCCCAAGCAGCAGGTAATTGTTCATCAGGAAGCGGTAGCCTTCCTCCATCCGGCCCGGGTCGGCCGCATAAAGCAAATGAAGGCCGGTGGAAAGCGGAACGGAGGCGACATAGTTTTCCCGAAAGTCCGTCTGTATGGGCGCCGCCGCAAGCCCGTCTGCGCCCGCCGCCGCAAGCCGTTCCACAAGCGCCGCGTGCAGCGCGCCGTCCCGCCCGAGCATGCCTTGCTCCGTCCACCAGGCAGTATCGCCGCCCTCCGCGAGCGGACGGTATCGTTCATTTAAAACCAGCCAATGGTCACCGCCGCCGTCGGTCCCGGAAAAGGGATGGGCGGAATCCCATGCAGGCAGCCCCTCCTCCAGCGTCGCCGCGCGGCGCTCTTTCGCTTCATCAAGGCCGCGCAGCGCCCGGTCTTCAAACTGGATGCGGGCGGAACCCAGAAAAAAGAGCATTACCATGCACCACAGCAGGCCCATGATCAATACGACGAGGATCGCGTTATTCCTTTCGCTCGGTTTTTTCCCAAACATATTTTTCCGCTCCGCCAATGGCCTTGAAAAACGCGGCGCGCCTGTACGGCTTCCCGCACCTGATACGGCGCGCCCCGGACGCGCTTGGAACAGGAATTGCAAAAACAGCCCGCCGTTTTACTGGGCAGGAACGGCAGGCAGGGTACTTCACGATATATATCGGTTTTATTTCAGGCTTTTTTATTGTATCATCGGCATCCAATTATTACTAGTCTCAAATTTCGTCCAAGCTGTAAAAATTCCGGCATAAAAAGACGGCGGCTTTGCCGTCGAAACGGAAAATCCATATTATGGTTTCTTTTGGTAGATGCAAAGGGCAAACGAGAACAGCAGCGCGATCAGGCAGACGATCAGCGCCAGGATCACAAGCGGATATTCGCCGTTTAGTATTTCCGGCGACGCATGGGCGGCGAGTATGCCGCCGTATCCCCACGCGAATACGGGGCCGATCACCGCGGACCTGAAGCGGAACATCAAAAATATGCCGGCCACGGTACCCAGCAAAAGCGCGATAACGGCCCATACATCCATATTCGGTCCCCAGCCGTCCCAGCCAAGGCTTGCAAGCATCGCCGCAAAGCTTGTCATGGCCACAAGTATGCCCCAGGCCAGGAACGCTGAAAGCGGAACCAGGACAAACAGCTTTTCCCGCATGCACAGCCGTTCCTTACGGAGGATACGCATCACGCGGAGCAGGCCGTATACGAGCGCCGCCATCAGCACGAAGCAGACCAGCATCAGCTCGTAATGCCAGGCGACGATAAAGAGCGCGACGCATACGGAGGAAAGCGTAAAAAGCGGGGCGATCGCCTTTGTTAAGTCCGTGGCGCACGGACCCCTCCCTTCTCCCCATTGGAATATGCCCAGTTGATAGAGCGTATAGAGCAGCAGCAGCGCCCAGACGGCGAACCACATGAGAAACGTGCCGGGCGCGGGGGTAAGGAGCGTCTGGTTGCGGGCGGAGACCTCGGCGTTCGTCAGGCCGTTTATGGGCAGCGCGTCCGCAAGAATATAGGCGGCGACCATACAGGCGTATGCGCCCGCCGCAACCAGGCAGGGCTGCCGCTCTATCTTCTTTTTCTGCTGCCGTACGGGTTCCATGGCTTTCCCTCCTCCCGGCGCGCGTTATGGGCGCGCCGTCCGCTTAAATATATTCGGGGACCACGGAGGGTATACATGGGGAGCGGCGCGCACCGGCCCGGCAAAACCGCGCCCGGAAAAGCCGGATGCCGTCGCATGAAATCTGATACAATTCAAAAGAGGAAAGGATGTGGCGGCATGGACGCGTTCAAACGCCTGAATCTTGCGATGCGCTACATCGAGGGGCATTTGGCGGAAGAGATCGATATCGGAAAGGCGGCAGGCATCGCCTGCTGTTCTGAATACCACCTGAAACGGATGTTTTCTTTTCTTGCCGGGTTCCCGCTTACTGAATACGTCCGATGCAGGAGGCTGTCTCTTGCGGCGCACGCGCTTCAGACGGGCGAACCCAAAGTGATCGACCTTGCCGTAACATACGGGTACGAGTCGCCGGATGCATTTTCAAGGGCATTCCGCGCGTTCCACGGCGTTACGCCGACACAGGCGCGAAAACGCGGTTCGATCACAAAGGCGTTCCCGCCCATGACATTCCAGCTGACAATCAAAGGAGGACACGATATGCAATACCGCATCGTAGAAAAAGAAGCGTTCCGGATCGCGGGCGTCAAAAAACGGATCACGCTGGTTTACGAAGGGATAAACCCGCAGATGGACGATATATGGGCAAGGCTTACAGAACAGGACTTTCTGGAGCTCAAGGCGCTATCCGATGTGGAGCCCAGGGGCATTCTGTGCGTATCCGCCAATTTCACGGAGGGCAGGGCGGAAGGGACTGCGCTGGACCAGTATATTGGCGTGGCCACCACCAGAGATGTCCCGCAGCGGTGGGACACGTTACCCGTTCCCGCAGGGACCTGGGCGGTGTTTACCGCGACCGGCGCGTTTCCCAAGGCGCTGCAGGACGTATGGGCGCAGATTTATTCCGAATGGTTCCCAACCTCCGGGTATCAGCTGGGCGGGGGGCCGGAGCTTTTATGGAACGAAAGCAAGGATACAAGCCGCCCCGACTATAAAAGCGAAATCTGGATCCCTGTGTGCAGGCTATAGGCAATTCAGGCAGCGACTTTGGCGCGTCAAACCACATACAAAATCGGGATTCCGGGAAGGTGCTCCGTAAGCTCCGCCCGCAAAAACGCCTCCGCTTCCGCGCGCACGCTTTCCCTGTAGCAGTACCTGCCGCGCCCGCGCACCGTCATAAGGGAGGTATCGTACAGCTCCACCGCTCCGGGAAACGCGTCGTTGTTGATGGCGCGGTGCACGAAGCTGTAGGTCATGAATATGATCTCGATCACAAGCTTCCTTTTCGTCTTCTCCGTCAATTCCGCACCCAGCTGCGCAATGAGCGCGGCGTACTTTTTCCGGTATCCTTCCACAAGCACGACAGGCGCGATCAATAGGCCTGCCTCGTATCCCGCCTCGCACATGCGGTTGAGCGCGCCGATGCGCGCTTTGAGCGGGGATGTGCCGAGTTCCACGGCGTTGATGACCTCCTGCGGGTTGACGCTCATGCGGAATATGACGCGGCCGTTGTGGTTGAGCGGAAGCAGCGGCTCCACCATATCGAATTTTGTGGGAAACGTCAGCTTGCCCCCTGGCGACGCGCAGAATTGCTCGATTGTCCACACAAGGTTGCCGGTGATGGTGTTTTCCAGCACAAGATCACTGTTGGAGCCGATTTCAAACACGGTCCCGTGCTCCTGCGAGGCCGTTTTGATCATCTTCCGCATCATTTCCTCGCGGTTGACAAACAGCCGCAAATACGCGCATTTGTTGTAATGGCATACGAGGTAGCAGTACAGGCACATGGCCGCGCAGCCCGAGGACGTGTAGGGCACCAGGTAATCCGACACCTTGTGGTTGGGCGTGTAGCGGAGCGACTTTCGCACCCCTACGACCAAAAAGCGCTTCATCTGTACGAACGCGTCATTGGGATTGGCCCGAAGCTCCGAAATGTTGTTATGGTTTTCGATTGGAATCCACTCGACGCCAGCAAACTGCTCGCGAAGCTGCCGCCCCAGCGGGTAATCGAGCGCTTTTGGCTCATAGTAGATGCGTTCCGGCTTCATGCTGCCTCCTCAATGCCATAGTGATGCTAGTTTGGCTGGGCAGCTAAAAGCGCATGCAATGCATGCGCTCAGACTATCGAAAAGCATCTTAGTAAGGATGACCGGAGGAAAACTAAGACTTAAGAAATATTTCGGATTGGTAAAAGCGCTCCTGGAAATATGTACTCCGCCGGATATCCTCGATTGAAAAAGGCATGTCCGGAGGGGCGGCAACCCATTTGTCTTCCACATCATTCAGCCGATGTATCACGGCAATCACCACAGCCTGATAGGAGGCGACCGGAGTCTCCACCCCCAACAGGTACACATCCTGTTCGTCGCCATCCCCGCCAACTATTTCTTCCACAAACCCATAGTTCACAGGATAGTAGTGCTCCGGATAATCGGGATGGGCGCTTCCCAACGGGCGGTCAACCGTTATGGTGATTTGTTTCCCAAAAATATCGGAATATTTATTCATGGCAAATTCCTTATCGATGATTGCCCATTGTAAATGGCCCTATTGCCGGGCACCGGCGCTGTACATCGCCTTGCATATGGTCACGCGGCGCTCGTAGATGTCTTTGACGAGGCCGGGAAGCTCGTCGAGCGCGGCGCGGTGGGTGATGAGATCGTCCACCGCCAGTTTGCCCGCGTCCAGCATGGCCACGGTATAGGTCCATTCGTTGACGGGCGTGGCGGCGAAATGGGAGTTCCAGACGCCCGTGAGCCGCAGCTCCTTGCGCAGGATGCTGCTGTGCTGCTTTAATGCGATCACGGTATCCTTGTGCGGGTTCCCGAGCAGCACCACGGTTCCGAACGTCTTCGCGCAATCCGCCGCCTGGCCGACGGCCGTTCCCGTGCCCTCGATCACGACGTCCGCCAAGCTTCCGCCGGTCAGCTTTTTAAATTCCTCCGCGACGTCCTGCGTGCGGGAGTTGAACACGATCTCGCCGCGCGCGCGGGCAAACGCGGCCTTTTCCTCCACAACGTCCACCAGCGCCACAGCCTCGGCGCCAAACAGCCTGGCCCAGCGCGCCGCCATGATGCCTATGGGCCCCGCGCCCAGTATCAGTACGGAATACCCGGGGCGCAGGTTGCTTTTGCGTACGGCGTGCTGCGCCACCGTGCAGGGCTCCGTCATGCCCAAAGCGTCCAGGGAGGTGGCAGGGTTCTTTGATTCCACGAAATGCCACGCGGACGGGACGATGCAATACTGAGCAAACCCGCCGTCGCTGCGGGAGCCCAGATAATCGTAATCCTCGCACATGGCGTAGTCGGCGGTAAGGCAGGGCGCGCATTTGAAGCAGGGAATCAGCGGGAACACCGCGCCGCGCCTGCCGATTAAGCGTGCGTCCGCATCCTCCCCCGCGGCGACGACCGTCCCGCCGATCTCGTGGCCGATGGTCAGCGGGTATTTCTGCCTGCTCGTGCCCAGCTCGAATATGCGCGGGATGTCCGACCCGCATACGCCGCAGGCCCCTACCTTCAGCAGCAGCTCTTTGCCCCCGGGCACGGGGGTTGGCAGCTCGTCCACACGGAAATCGCCTATGGCGTGCAGTCTTGCGGCTTTCATGCGCGGCCTTCTTTCTATTTTATCTTTGCGCGGCCTGCGCCAGCGCGAGGTATTCCCTGTACCGCTCCAAAAAGCCGCTTAACCCCTTCATCAGCGAGGCCGTTCCCGCCACGAGGCCGTTCGCGCCCGCGGCCACCATTTTTGCGGTGTTCTCGTAGGTGGTGTTGCCGTCCACGAATACGTCGACAGCATCCATGCCGCGTTCCTCCAAAATCGCCGCGACGCGGCGGATCTTTTCAATGCCGTCCGGCACGAGCGTCTGCGCAGCAAAGCCGGGGTTGACCGTCATGACCAGCACGTAATCCATTACGTTTTTATATTCGCGCAGCAATTCCACCGGTGTGCCGGGGTTCAAGGCAAGCCCCGCCCTCACCCCTTTTGCGCGCAATTCCTGCAGCAGCCGGTACGGGTGGTTTGCGGTTTCCGGGTGGAAGCATACGCGGTCCCCTTCCCGGGGCTTGAAATATTCGATATACCGCTCCGGCTCCAGGCACATCAGGTGCAGGTCCACGGGCAGCTTCGTCAGTTCCTTGATGTTGGAATAATAGTTGGTGCCCAGCATGATGTTTTTTACATAATGCCCGTCCATGACGTCGAAGTGGATGGAATCGAGCCCCGCTTCCTCAAACAGGCGGATATGCGGCTCCACCTCCCAAAGCTTGCAGCACATGACCGAGGGGGAGATCTTGATCGCTTTTTGCATACGGACTCCTTTTTGATTGCATACGCACCGAAATTTTGGAATTGCTTCTTTATGTTATTGTAACACGGCTGATCTGTGAAGAAAAGAATAGGGCCGCCGGTTAAGGCAGCCCCGAAAAGGTTGGCGGGGAAAAGGGCTACTGGGCGGGATACAGGAATTCCTTCACGCGCTCCAGGCAGCATTCGTCCCCAATAAAATAAATCGTGTCCTCCGCCTGGAAGGAACTGTACGGGCCGGGGGAAAGGATCAGCGTCTGCCCCCGCCGTATGGCGACGATGGTGGCGGCGGTGTTATGCCAGAAATTCAGCTCCGACGCCGTCTTTCCAAGATGCGGCGTCGCGGCGCTGATGGTAATCTCAAACGGGACGAACGGATTGATGGAGCGGAACCGCTCGGTTTTGTCGATCAATCCGCCGATCTGCTCCTTAAGCGTCAAAAGCTCCTGATTCTGGCGCTCGATGCTTTTTAAAATTTCCTTGCGCAGGTTGCTTACCGTGCCGGTGTCCGAGTATTGCTGAACAAACCGGCGCGCGTTGTCCGCCGACGTGATGACGACCCCGCTTCCCTTTGTAGCGTCCACAATGCGCATGTCGGAAAGCACGCAGATGGCCCTGCGCGCCGTTTCGGAAGAAACGCCGTACTGGCTTGCGAGGCTGGAACGGGCGTATATCTTTTCGCCCTGCTTATAATGCCCGCTTGCGATTTTAGCGGCGATATCCGCGGCGATCTGCTGATAACGCGGGCTTGTGATTTTGATATCCTTCTCCATACTACCCTGCCACTAAAACCGCCCGCCGCTACAGTTCCAGGGAACCCGCCGTGCGCGGGAATGGAAGCACGTCCCGGATGTTCGCCATACCGGTCAAATACATGACCAGCCGCTCAAAGCCCAGGCCGTAGCCCGCGTGGTACACCCCGCCGTAGCGCCGAAGCTCCAGGTACCAGCCGTAGGGCTCCATATCCATTTTTAACTCTTCCATGCGGCGGGTCAAAACATCCAGCCGCTCCTCGCGCTGGCTGCCGCCTATGATCTCGCCCACGCCGGGCACCAAAAGATCCATGGCCGCCACGGTTTTCCCATCGTCGTTCTGGCGCATGTAGAAGGCCTTGATCTCCCTGGGGTAATCCGTCACGAACACGGGGCGCTTGTAGACCTGCTCGGTCAGGTAGCGCTCGTGCTCGGTCTGCAGGTCGCATCCCCAGCTCACGGGGTACTGGAACCCGGTGCCGCTCTCCTCCAGCAGCCTGACGGCTTCCGTATACGTCACATGCGCGAACTCGTTGTTCACGACGTTATCGAGCCGCTCCAGCAGGCCCTTGTCTATGAAGCTGTTGAAGAACGCCATTTCCTCCGGGCACTTTTCAAGCACGTCCTTCAATACGTACTTCACCATAGCCTCGGCGGTCTCCATGTCGCCCGCGAGGTCGCAGAACGCCATTTCGGGCTCTATCATCCAGAACTCCGCCGCGTGGCGCGCGGTATAGGAATTTTCCGCGCGGAATGTCGGCCCGAACGTATAGATATCGCCGAATGCAAGCGCGTACGCTTCGCCGTAGAGCTGGCCGCTCACGGTCAGGTTCACGCTCTGGCCGAAAAAGTCCTTGGAATAGTCGATCTCTTTTTGCCCGTTGCGCGGGAGGTTGTCCAAATCCAGCGTCGTCACGCGGAACATTTCGCCCGCGCCCTCGCAGTCGCTTCCGGTGAGTATGGGAGTGTGCACATACACGAACCCACGCTGCTGGAAGAACGCGTGCACCGCGGCGGCGGCCACCGAGCGCACGCGGAACACCGCCTGGAACGTGTTCGTGCGCGGGCGCAGGTGCTGCATGGTGCGCAGGTACTCCAGGCTGTGCCGCTTTTTCTGCAGCGGGTATTCCGGCGGGCATCCGCCCAGTATGGTAAGCGCCGCCGCCTGTATTTCAAAGGGCTGCGGGGCGTCCGGCGTCAGGACGAGCGTGCCCTCCGCTTTCAGGGCGCAGCCGGTGGAAAGCGCGCGGCCTATGTCCCGTTCATCCCGCGGGAACACCACCTGCACGGGCTTGAAGCCGGAGCCGTCCACCAGCTCGATAAAGCCCGCGGTCTTTCCTTCGCGCACGGTGCGCGCCCAGCCGTAAACGGTGATCGGCCCGGCGTACTTTGCAGGGTCGCTGTGCAAAAGCCTGAGTTTGTGTTTCATGGAATAGTCCTCCATAGAACTGCTTTCATATTTGGGATTGCGGAGCAATAGGCCGTTTTGCGCTCCATTCTTTCTTTGAGTATACCACAGCATGGCCCGGGCAGACAGGGGGCAGGCGGCAAAAAAGCGGGGCGGCGGCGTTTGCTATGTTCTTTCGGCATAAGGGCGATGTGGACATCGCCCCCTACGCTTTTGCAAAAAAGGGAAAAGGAAGCAGGCAGGCTTTCCCAAAGGCCTTTTGAAGGGTCTGTCCGCGCCGACGCCCGCATAGCATGGATATGGGGGTGACGCAAAATGAAACCATATATGCCCATGCTGCTTTTGCGCACGCGCTACGCGCATGCGGCGGTGGAACTCAACGGCAGGCTCATAGGCGAGGCCTCGCCGGAAGGGCATCTTGTGCTGCCTCTCGACAACGACACGGAATATTACATCGGCGTATATCCGCTCAGCGGCGACGCGTACGGCCTGTACCCCGTGGTGCGCAAGCTCCGCTTCCAGGACGGCCTGCCGCAGCCCGTGCAGAGCGCCGACGTGGAGCTTTACGCCTGGCCGGACAGCGTCTATGAGGCCGTGCTGTCCCCGGGGGCGCTGCCCGCGCAGCCGGTCACCGTGTTCCCCTATACGGTGGACCAGATCTCGCTGCCGGACGGCTGCGTGGCGACGCTCTATTACGACAGCGGGCTCAAATTCGCCGTGGAGGGCGGCGTGCGCATCCTCTACGGCACGACGCTTCTGGAAGGGCGGACGGGGAACGTCAGCCTGGCCGGAGACCGCGCGCTGTGCGTGGTGGCGGGGGAAGCTGACCTGCCGGGCGGGGACCTCCCGGAGGGCTACGGCAAAATGCTGCTGGTGCTGGATCAGTCGTATCAGGAAAAGCTGCGCATCGCGGGGGACGCGGTGGGCATGCAGAAGGAGCACGCCGTAAGCTTTACGCGCCTAGATACGCTGCTGATGCACGAGCGCAAGGAAATTTACCGCTATACCGGCGGGGAGTATATCAAAGAGGAGCCTGCCGTGGGCTTTTTCACGCATTCGCCGCCTCCGCCCATGCCGGGCAGGCAGCTTGTGCGCGCGTTCTGCGAAGCCGTGCTGCTGGAATTATGGGACGAGGCGCTCTCCTACCTGACGCCCGCGCTGCAGGACGGCCTCGCGCCGGAGACCATGCGGCAGTTCTTCGGGGAATTTACGGGCGTGCGGCTGCCGTTTTCCCGGCAGGACAAAGCGATCGGGCTTACGTACCCACCCAAGGACGGCGTCGTACCGGTGCGGGTGTTCTCCTTCACGTTTGACGGGGACAAAATCGACAACATCACCGAGGACTAATATCACAAACCGTTCACAGGCGCGACGATATGTTGCGCCTGTTTCGTGTTATACTAAAAAATATCAGAAGATGGTTCAGGGTCTGCCTTCTTCGGGGTGTGGGGGATTCGCGAATTCCCCGCATTCAATCCGATTTGGCGACATGTACGTCAAATCGGTGGAAAAAATGCCGCCAGGAGCGGCATTTTAACCTGCAGGAACCCCATCGATAAAGTCCGCAGGACTTTGTCGATGGCAAGAAATATCAGGAGGTGTTTTGATGTATTATCCCGCATTCGGATATGACAGCACCCTATGGCTGATTATCGGGGCCATGATACTCAGCATGATCGCGCAGGGTGCCGTGCGGCGCACCTTTCAGAAATACGACCGGGTCACGGCAAGCGCAAACATGCCCGCCGCGGACATTGCAAGGGAACTGCTGCGGCAGCAGGGCAGCCCGGTGCAGGTGGCGTCCGTGGGCGGAGAGCTTACGGACCATTTCAACCCGAAGACCAATATCGTGGGCCTGAGCCAGACCGTGTATCACGAGCGCTCCGTGGCCGCAATCGCCGTGGCCGCGCATGAGATCGGCCATGTCATGCAGTATGAGCAGGGGTATCTCCCCATCCGCGTCCGCAACGCCATCCTGCCCGTCGCAAGCTTCGGCTCGCAGGCCGCGCCGTGGATCGTCATCGCCGGGCTGCTGTTCAGCAACTACAACCTCGCCATGGCGGGGGTCATACTGTTTGGCGCCATGCTTCTCTTTCAGGTCGTGACGCTGCCGGTGGAGTTTAATGCCAGCAGCCGCGCGGTCGAAATGCTTTCCTCCGGCGGATATCTGAGCTATGACGAGGTGCCGCAGGCCAAAAAGGTGCTGCGCGCCGCCGCGTTCACCTATGTGGTGGCCGCCCTGGCAAGCCTGGCGAACTTCCTCAGGCTTTTGGGCATCGCCAACCGCAGCCGCAGGAGCCGGTAGCCCCGGAACCTATGTGCCGCCGCGGCCGGATACCGGCCTGTGACGGCATATTTTTTTTGTAAATAGGGGGCGTATCGGCTATAATGGTATTACTCGGCCAGCAAAAATCGCTGCCGGAGCAAACAGAACCAGCCTGCAAAAAAGAGGTCGCCGTTATGAACCGGGAAAGCGCCTATGTACTCTTTACGGATACCAGTGCGGATATGCCCTGGGGCAGCGCGAAACAGCAGCAGATCGAGCTTGCGCACCTGCACTACAAAATGGACGGCACCGCCTATGCCTACAGCCTCGGGCGCGAAACCGATCTTTCCGCATTCTATTTCGCCATGCGCAACGGCGCCGAGGTAAGCACCATACCGGTGCTGCCCGAAGCGTTTGTTTCGCTGTGGGAGCCGCATCTGATATCCGGGCGGGATATCCTGATGCTGACGCTTTCCAAGCATTTGAGCCGCACGTTTGTCGCGGCCCAGCACGCCAGGGAGGAACTCTTGGCGCATTACCCCAAGCGAAGGATTGTGGTGGCGGATACGCTCTGCTGCGCCGCGGCGCAGGGCATGCTGGTGTTTGAGGCCGCTTTCATGCGGCAGGAGGGCAAGAGCCTGGACGAAGTCGCGAAATGGGTCGTGGAGAACCGCCGCTATGTCAACGCCCTGCTGCTGCCGCAGGATACCCGGTGGCTGCGCGCGGGGGGCTTCTATGAAGGCGGAGCGATCGGCGAGCTAATGGGCCGCCGGGTCATACTGCGGATGGACGCGGACGGCCTTTTGGCTCCGGAAAAAAAGGCGCGCAGCGAGGAGGACGCGCTAAACTTCCTGGTGGACGCGACGGAGCGGCTGGGCTATGCGCTCAACAAGCAGGTGGTGGGCGTCACGCATGCGGACGCGCCCGAGCTTGCAAAAAGCGTAAGCGAACTTCTGCTCGAAGCCGGATGCGCGGACACGGCCATACTGCCCATGGGCCCCATCTGCGGCAGCTACGCGGGCCCGGGCGCCGTTGGCGTCGCGTTCTTCGGCGGCAGCAGGCACTGACGTCGACAATAACAAAAAAGGAGTCCTGCCGATGGATAAGAACTTTGTCATTACAACGGAGTCCAATTCCGAACTCCCGTTTTCGTGGGAGGACCGGACGGGCGTAGGAGTGCTTCGCATGCCCTACGTCATCAACGGGGTGGAGCTCACTTACGATCTCGGCCGGGAGACCGACATCCCCGCGTTCTATGAGCAAATGCGAAACGGCGCAAACGTCGTCACCGCCCTGCGCAACCAAAACGAAATCATTGAATATTTTGAGCCATTTTTACAGCAGGGCAAGGACATTTTGCACATCGGGTTTTCCTCCGCGCTTTCGGGCACGTTCCAGAACGAGGTGGCGGCGGCGGCGGAGCTCAGGGAAAAATATCCTGAACGCCGCATCGAGCTTGTGGATACTTTGGCCATATCCGCCCCGCTCGCCCTTTTGGTGGAGGAAGCCACCCGCATGCAGGAGGAAGGCCGTACGCTCGATGAGATCCGGGATTGGGCGGAAGCGAACAAGCAGCGCGCCTGTGCGCTCTTTACGGTGGATAACCTCGAGTATCTCAAGCGCGGGGGGCGTCTAAGCGGCGCCGCGGCGTTCTTCGGAACGGTGCTCGAGATCAAGCCCGTCCTGTACGAAAGCCCGGAAGGGCAGCTCGTGCCTTTGGAAAAGATCAAGGGCCGCAAGCGCGCGGTGCGCTTTTTGGTGGACCGCTGCGCCGCGACGATCGAAAAACCGGAGGAACAGTCCATAGTCATCTGCCAGGCGGATTGCATGGACGAGGCGCTTGCGCTGGAAGAACTGCTCAAAAAAACCGTGCGGCCCAGGGAGGTGCGCATCCACCCCGTAGGCCCCGTCATCGGCTGCCACTGCGGGCCGGGCACGCTTGCCGTGTGCTATTTCGGCAAAAGCCGCGCGGCGCTCAAGGGATAACCGGAAGGGACGCCGCCCCCGGCGTCCTGTTTTTTGGAATTTTTATAAACAGAAGCGAAAAGGATTTGTTTTATGAAGCTTGCATTTTTCGGCGCGGCGCGCGCGGTGACCGGTTCCTGCCACCTGCTTTCCTGGGAGGGCGGCAAGCTTTTGGTGGACTGCGGCATGCGCCAGGGCGAGGACGCGAAGGGGGTATACGGCGAAGATACCTTCCCGTTCGATCCAAAGGAAATCAGCGCCGTGGTGCTCACCCACGCGCATATCGACCACAGCGGGCTTCTGCCGCTGCTCGTGAAGCGCGGGTTTTCCGGCCCCATCGTCTGCACGGAGGCCACGGCGCAGCTTTGCACCATCATGCTGCCGGACAGCGCGCATATCCAGATGCAGGAAGCGGAGTGGCAGACAAGGAAGAACATGCGCGCGGGCAAGCCCGCCGTGGAGCCGCTCTACGATATCGAGGACGCAGAGAACGCGCTCAAGCTCTACCGCGGCATTTCCTACGACGAAGCGGTGCAGCTCTTCCCGGGCGTCAAAGTCCGTTTAAAAAACATCGGCCACCTCTTGGGCTCCGCGGCCGTGGAGGTTTGGGTGACCGAAGGCGGAAAAACCAACAAGGTGGTGTTTTCCGGCGACGTCGGCCGGGGGGACAGGCCCATACTGGAGGATCCGGAAACGATCGGCGCCGCGGATTTCGTGGTAATGGAAGGCACGTACGGCGACCGGGAGCACGAAGTCAGCACCGAGGAGGACAAGGAAGCGGAGCTTGTAGAGGCGTTCCGCTCGGCGCTCGCACGCGGCGGCAACATCGTCATCCCGTCGTTCGCGGTGGGCAGGACGCAGGAGCTTTTATACTACATCAAGCGCATCCTGTTAAAGGGCAGGCTGCCCGCGCTCGAGCATGTCCCGGTGTATATCGACAGCCCCTTGGGCATCGACGCCACCAAGATATACGAGCGCTGCGCCGAGGGTTATTACGACGAGGAAGCGCGTGAAATGGCAAAAACCGGCTCGCCCTTTGATTTTCCCACCCTGCGCGTGGCGCAGACGGCGGAGGAATCGAAGCTCATCAACGACGACAAGGCGAGCAAGATCATCATTTCCTCCTCCGGCATGGCGGACGCCGGGCGTATCCGCCACCACCTCAAGCACAACCTGTACCGCGCGGACAGCACCGTGCTGTTCGTGGGCTACCAGGCTGTCGGTACGCTGGGGCGCACGCTTGTGGACGGCGCAAAAAAGGTGAAGCTGTTCGGCGAAGAGGTGCGCGTCAACGCCAGCATCGTGCAGATCGAAGGGTTTTCCGGCCATGCCGGAAAGTCCGAACTCGTGGCCTGGGTGAACGCCTTTTCCCCCAAGCCCCGGCAGGTATTCCTGGTGCACGGGGAAGAGGAGACGCTGCTTGCGTTCCAGGGCGTGCTTCAGGTGCAGGGGCACGCCGCGCTGGTGCCAAGCCTGGGCGAGTGGTACGAGCTGGAGCACGCGGGCGAAGTCGCCGCCGTGACCGTACAGCCGGAGGCCGTGGATATCAAGGGCCGGGCGCACGGCTACAAGCTTCAGGAGCAGCTCCGCCTGCTGCAGGCGCTTGTGGACAGGAGCCTTGTGCGCCGCTCGCCGGATATGCCGCTGAAGCTGACGATACTCGAAGCCGACCTGAAAGCGCTGACCGAGAAATGGGAAGGATTGATTTAAAAGAATGGGCCTCAGGATCCTTACGACCCTAAGCCCGGTTCGGCGCCCCAACGTAACCTAATTTTTTGAGTGGCATCCGCCGCTTTCTTTCCAGGAGGTAATTATGCAGCCCATCCGAGCATCCATATTGATACTGAGCGATAAAGCGTACCGCGGCGAGCGCGAGGACAAAAGCGGCCCCGCGCTCAAGGAGATTTTGGAGACTCATGCCGAGGTCGTGTCCGTCGCGATACTGCCGGATGAAAAAGAGCGGATCGCGGATCACCTGCGCAGCGTCTGCGACAGCGGGGAAATCGACGTCCTATTCACAAGCGGCGGCACGGGCCTCGCCCCGCGGGACGTCACGCCGGAGGCGACTTTGAGCGTAATCGAGCGCATTGTCCCCGGCATCCCGGAGGCCATGCGCGCGTACAGCATGCAAAAAACGAACCGCGCCATGCTCTCGCGCGGCGCGGCGGGTATCCGAGGGCGCACGCTCATCATCAACCTGCCGGGCAGCCCCAAGGCGGTGGCGGAATGCATGGAGGCCGTGCTTCCCGTGCTTGCCCACGCGGTGGAAACGCTGCGCGGGGATACGTATGAGTGCGCGCGCCCGCAGCAGGTCTAACGCAGCAGCAGCAGATTTTCCGGGGCAAGGGATACGGAAATCACATCGCCGGGGTTCAGCCCCTGCGCCTGCTCCTTCGGGAGTTCCATGCGGATGCGGGAAAAGTCCGTATCCGCTTTCGCGGCCTCCGGCCGCAGCGTGACGATCGTTCCGAACACATCCTCCACAACGCGCAGGATACGGCAGGGAAGCAGGTTCTCCCCGCCGTTTTTTTGCTGCACGAAGTGCGCGCGGATGCCCACATATCCGGCCCCGGGCTGGATTTCCTCCGCGGTCATCAGCGATACGCCCCAATCCTCCGCGAACAGGCGGCGCGGCCCTTCCGGCACGGCGCGGGAATAGTTCTTGCAGCCCGAAAGCAGGGCGGCGGAAAGCGTCCGCGGCTGCGCGAACAGCTCCCGCACGGGGAGGGGTTCCTCGCTTTTGCCGCCGTTGATGAGGCAGACGGTGCTGCAAAGCCTGTATACCTCGTCCCGGTTGTGGGAAACGAACAGCGTGGTGCCGGGGAAAGCTTCGAGCGTAGTTTGCAGCTCCTGCTCCAGCTGCCAGCGCAGGTAGCTGTCGAGGGCCGAAAACGGCTCGTCCAGCATCAAAAGCCGGGGGTCGCTTGCGAATATCCGCGCAAGCGCCACGCGCTGCTGCTGCCCGCCGGAAAGCTGGCCGGGGAACTTTTCCTCCAGGCCGCCAAGGTAAAAGCGCTTGACCTTCTCCTCCACCTTTTCATCCCGGACGGCCTTCGCCGCATTGCGGATTCCAGCGCCGATATTCTGCCGCACCGTCATATGCGGGAACAGCGCGTAGCTTTGGAACAGACACCCCACCCGCCGCTGCTGCGGCGGCAGGTCGACGCGGGCTTTTGAATCGAACAGCACCCGCCCGTCCAGCACGATGCGGCCCTCGTCCGGCTTCATGATCCCGGCGATGCATTGGAGCGTCACGCTTTTCCCGCAGCCGGAAGCGCCCAAAAGCGCAAATATCTCATTTTGGGCCGCAAACTGCACGTTCAGGCGGAAGCCGCCCAGCTTTTTTTTGATATCGACCTCAAGCATCCCGCACCGCCCGTTTCTTTGCGCGCGCCTGGCTGCCCGCCCAATAATTCATCAGCAGCAGCGTCACGAACGAGATCGCCATGATGATGGCGACCCACAGGTACGCCTTTTCGCGGTTGTTGCCCTGCACGGCGGAGTAGATGGCAAGCGACATGGTCTGCGTCCTTCCGGGGATGTTGCCCGCCAGCATTGTGGTCGCGCCGAACTCGCCCAAAGCCCGGGCAAAGGAAAGCGCGGTGCCCGCGGCGACCCCCGGCCAGCAGCACGGGAGCGTGACGGAAAAGAATATCTTCCGCTCCGGCATGCCCAGCGTGCGCGCCGCATAGATCAGCGTCTGGTCCATCTGCTCAAACGCGCCGCGCGCCGTGCGGTACATCAGCGGGAACGAGACCACGGCGGAGGCGATGACGGCGCCCTGCCAGGTGAACACCACCGTCAGCGCGAGCTTTTCGAGCGTCTGCCCCAACAGGCCGTTTTTGCCGAACAGCAGCAGCAGGAAAAAGCCGACGACCGTGGGCGGCAGCACCATGGGAAGCGTGAACAGGCCGTCGATCAGGCCCTTAAAGCGCCGCAGCTTCACGACCTTCCAGGCCGCGAACAGCCCCAGAAAAAAAGTGAGAAAGGTGGCGGTAACCGCCACCTTCATGGAAATGTACAGCGGGGAAAGATCCATGGCCGTTCCTCCCTGGTCCTATAATGAATAATTAGTAC
>DATMXR010000267.1:0-4580 GCA_035561315.1 Feifaniaceae bacterium | reverse complement strand
TACCCGGGGTTCTGAAACCGATTCGCTGGATCGGTTTCTGTCCTGCGGCGGGCTTCAGGACTAATGCCGAGGCGTATCCCGCCGAAGGCCACCGAACCCGCTTTCCTTCGGAAAACCCCTTTGGAATCCCAAACGCTTATTCATTCGCTTTCCTTTGCTTCTTTTCTTTCTTGTGAAAGAAAAGAAGTGGGGTTGAGGGGCGAAGTCCCTGAACGGATTGTTAATAAGCCAAAGGCTGCCTGTTGCAGGCGGCCTTTCTGCGTTGACTTGACTTTTTTTCAAGTACAGTATTAAATGAAGCTTGTACGGAAAAGACAGAAAAAAGGAAGTATATATGGCGAAAAGAGGAATAGAGAACAACTGCCCGTACTGCGGCAGGACGATACGGATAAAAAGCGCGAAGACGGAGCACGCCTACGGCTCGCCGGTGCGCCAGTGTGAGTTCTGTAAAAAAACGTATATCGACCGCTACTACCGTGAGCTTGCGCTGGAGGACGCGGATAAAATCGACCGCAGGAAGCTTGCGCCCAAAAACGCCGGCATGCTGCTTTTCGGCGCGCTGCTCATACTGCTGGGCTATTTTCTCTTCCCCGGGGAAAAGGATATCATCATCCGGGTGCTTATGATGGCGCTCGGCGGGCTTTTGGCGCTGGCCGCGGCCTTCGTGATCGTTACCGAGTACCGGACGTACGATGCGCGCATGAAATTTTTTGAGGAGGAGCTTTCGGAGTCCGAAAAGCGGCTAAAAGACCCGGAATACGCGCAAAAGCTGAAAAACGCGGGGTACCGGGTGCCGGAACGGTATCTTTAACCATCATGAAACGGGCGCTTTCCCCACAACATAGTAGGGAAGCTGTGTCCATATGAACCGGCGGGCGTAGACTTTGCCCGGATTTTATGCCATAGTAGTAAAAAGAGTGATCGTAACAATCTGCCTGTGGGAGGAACCTATGAAACTTCTTTTTGCGGCGTCGGAGGCCGTACCCTTTGTCAAGACGGGCGGCCTGGCGGATGTCGCGGGCACGCTGCCCGCGGCGCTTGCAAAGGCGGGGGCGGATGCGCGCGTCATACTGCCCAAGTACCGGGACATCGACCCCAAATGGAAAGCGCAGATGACGCATATCGCCGATTTTTACGTGACGATGGGCTGGCGCAGGCAATACTGCGGGCTTGAGAGCATCGTACTCGAGGACGTCATCTATTATTTTGTAGACAACGAGTTCTATTTTGCGAGGGACAGCGTATACGGCAGCGGCCAGGAGGAAGGGGAGCGGTTCGGGTTTTTCTGCCGCGCGGTGCTGGAGGCTCTGCCGCATATCGGCTTCTTCCCGGACGTGCTGCACTGCAACGACTGGCAGACGGGCATGATCCCCACGCTACTTAAGCTCCAGTACATGCACCTGCCGCAGTATAGCCGTATCCGCACGCTGTTTACCATACACAACCTCAAGTTCCAGGGCGTGTTCGAATGGGGCCAGATCGACGAGCTGTTCGGCCTGGGCGCCAAATACTACACGCCGGATTACCTGGAGTTTTACGGCGGCATCAGCTTTATGAAGGGCGGCGTCGTGTTTTCGGACCGTATCAGCACCGTCAGTCCCAGCTACGCGAGCGAGATACAGTCCCCTTACTACGGGGAGCGGCTGGACGGGCTGCTGCGCATGCGCGCGCACCAGATGAGCGGCATATTGAACGGCATCGATTATGAAACCTGGAACCCCGCCACGGACAAGGCGGTCATAGAAAACTACGACGCCGGGCGTCTTGACGGGAAAGCCGCGTGCAAGGCGGCGCTGCAAAGGGAATTCGGCCTGCCCGAGGAGGACGTGCCGGTGCTCGCCATCGTGTCCCGCCTGACGGAGCAGAAGGGCCTGGATTTGTTGGAGCGGGTACTCGACGACGTCATGAAGCAGCCCATACAGCTCATCGTCATAGGCCAGGGAGAAACGCATTACCACGAAATGTTCCTTTGGGCGCAGTGGAGGTATAAGGGCAAGGTTGCGGCCAGGTTCGAATACAGCGAGCCTCTGGCGCACCGCGTGTACGCGGGGGCGGATATGTTTTTGATGCCCTCCCGGTTCGAGCCCTGCGGGCTTTCGCAGCTGATTTCCCTGCGCTACGGCACGGTGCCCATCGTGCGGGAAACGGGGGGATTGCGGGATACGGTGGAGCCGTACAACAAATATACGGACGAAGGCACCGGCTTCTCGTTTTCCAATTACAACGCGCACGAAATGCTCTTTACCATCGAGCGCGCGGTGCAGTGTTATCTGGACCACAAGCTGTGGACGCGGCTCGTTCAGCGCGGCATGGCGGCGGATTTCGGCTGGGACCGTTCGGCGGCGAAATACCTCGCGCTGTACAATGAAATGCAGGGCATTCCCCAGAGCCGGGTGAGCCGCGCGTATATCGCGGAGGACGGTCCGAAAAAACCCTGAACCGAAATCGGGCCGAAAACAGTTTCATCTGAGTTCGCAGGACGTTATCAATGGTCTGTGCGAAGGCTGTCGAATAAGCGTTGCAGGTTGGCCTCCGATTTGCTATCATTCACTCATACACGGTGCATGGTACAAATGGAGGCCGTTTTGCGGGCCGCGCGCGTTTTTATAGAAGCGATATAGAAACGATTATGGAAGCGGCGCGCCTGGAAGGAACGAAATGGAAGAGAAAGAACGGCGCAAGGAAAAAAGCCCGCGCCCCGAACGCCCCAAAAAAGAAAAGACCGCGGCCCGGCGCGTGAAAGCGGAGGGGGATGCGCCGGATGCTTCCGCCAACCCGAAATCCGCAAGCCCGAAAAAGGAAAAGAAAAAGCGCGGCGTACTGTTTAAAGTGCTGCTGGGGGCGGGGCTTTTATTGGGCGGCGCCGTCATCGCCGCGCTGCTGCTGGGCGGCACGCTGTTTTTGCGCCTGTCCCGCCCCGGGAACACCGTGTTTGCGGAGGAGGACGGCGGCACGCCCGCGCCCACGGTCATAGCGGCGCCCACGCCTGCCCCCGCGCCCGCGGTCACGCCGGAGCCGGGGGCGACTCCCTCGCCCACGCCCATTCCCACGCCGCAGCCTTTACACGACCTTTACCCGCAGACATTTTTGACGGACGCCCAGAAGGCGGCGGTCGGGGCGCAGAACGCGAACACGGAGTATACGAATATCCTGCTCGTCGGGGTGGACAGGCGCGGCACGCGCGGCGACTCCAACGCGGACGTGATCATGATCGCCTCCGTGGACCGCCGCAACGGCAGGCTGAAGCTGACGTCGCTGCTGCGGGACCTCTATGTGCCCATAGAAGGCTACGAACCCGCACGCATCAATTCGGCGGCGGCTAAGGGCGGCATCCCGCTTTTGATGCGAACGGTCAACTCCGCGCTGCAGACGGATCTCAAAAACTATGTGCTCGTGGATTTTTCCATGTTCGAGGACATCGTGGACAAGCTTGGCGGCGTCACCGTGCGCATGAGCGCTGCGGAGATTTCCGCGGCCAACGACAATATCGCGGGGCTCAACAAGCAAAAGAACGTCCCTTACCTGTGGGATGGCTTTATCTTCGCGGAGCCCGGCAACGTAAGGCTTACCGGGAAGCAGGCGCTCGGCTACGCGCGCATACGGCACCTGGACAGCGACTTTGTGCGCACCAACCGCCAGTTCAAGGTGCTCACCGCCATATTCGCGAAATTCCGCTCCAAGGACGTCGCCAAGCAGTACGCGCTTTTGTACGACCTCATGCCCATGGTGGAAACCGACCTTACGCCCGCGCAGATACTCGATATCGCGGCTGCCGCGCTTTCCATGGATACGCGGGGGCTTTTGCATATGGCGGTGCCGCAGGAAGGGTATTATAAGTCCGCCCGCGTCGGGGGAAGCTCCGTGCTGGTGATGGATATGCCCATGCACGCGTGGCTTGTGCACCGCTTTATCTATACGAGCGCAGAGGAACCGGACGAGGCCAAGGTCCTTTCGGGCGGCAAATCCCTGCCGCCGCGCACGCCCGGCCCCACGCTGCCGCCCACGCCTGTGCCGTCCCTGCTGCCGGGGGAAACGCCGCCGGATCAAACGGATACGCCGGACATTCCTTATATTCCCGAAATACCGGAAGCGGTGGGATGATCCGGCGGATAACCGACAGAAAATTCACTGCCAAAGTCCGCGGGACTTTGGCAGTGATATAAAAAAAGCGGCAAGCCCGCTGCTTGCCGCCGTTCTTCGGTTTGAAGGCCCGGTTATTCTTCGTCTTCCTCGTCTTCCTCTTCCACGTCGAGCTCGCCCAGGCGCTCTTCGACGATCGCGGAAAGGACGTCCATCAGGCTTTCGTCGGCGGGAAGGAATTCCTCCGTATCGCCGTTGACGACGACCTTCATAATATAAACGTCCTGCTCGGCGCAGTCGCAGTCCTCGTCCTCGCACTCGCAGTCGGGGACGTCCGAAAGATCCATCAGAACCGCGTATTCCTGGCCTTCGTGCTCGAAATAATCGATGACGTCCAACTCGAATTCGTTGCCTTCATCATCGGAGAAAACGACGACATCACGTTCTTCTTCCATGGTTTTACACCACCTCTCGCAATTTGGTTTCATTGTATCGTATGG
>DATMXR010000266.1:0-4059 GCA_035561315.1 Feifaniaceae bacterium | reverse complement strand
TAATACGATTCCGTAAGTAACCGTTTATAAAGTTCTGTAAAAAGGAGAGCTGCATTGCACGAATATGCGCTGACCAAAAGAATAGTCGAAATCATCAACCGCGCGGCGGAGGAAAACGGGGCCAGGCGCGTGAATTCCGCTACGCTTATGATCGGTGAAAATACCGGCATCATGCCGGATTCCGTGCAGGTATACTTCGATATTATCGCGCAGGGGACGCCCGCGCAGGACGCGAAGCTCCGTCTGAACATCGTGAAAACACAAATGCATTGCAGCGCCTGCAACAAAAATTTCGTGAAGCCGCGCTTTTCGTTCGCCTGCCCGGATTGCGGGGCGCTGGGGAGTCCCACCGAAACCGGCAATGAATGCTTTGTGCAAAGCGTCGAGCTGGAGGTTTGATTCTTTAACGAAACAGGTATGTATCATATGTATATATTCATATAAATCAACAGGAAACCGCAGTGGGGAAAGGAAAAAGATCATGGAAACAAAAGACGTCGCAATTATGGAGAACGTGTTTGACGAAAACGACCGCATCGCGGAACAGATACAAGAGGGCCTCAGGGCGCGCGGCATCTACGCCGTAAACGTCATGGGCGCGCCGGGCGCGGGCAAGACCTCCTGCCTCATACGGCTTATTTCCCATCTTTCGGGCGTCAAGCCGTATGTCATTGAAGGGGACATCGAGTCGGATATCGATACGCAGAAGCTCAGCGCCCTCGGCATCGAGACGGTGCAGATCAACACGTTCGGCGCGTGCCATTTGGACGGCGCGGTGATCGGGAATACATTGAAGGCCATGCCGCTCGATCAAAAAGGGGTGCTGTTTATTGAAAACATCGGCAACCTTGTGTGCCCCGCGGAATTCTCCATAGGCGAAAACATCAAGCTGCTCATATCCACCGTGACGGAGGGCGCGGATAAGCCCTATAAATACCCGCTGGCGTTTGAAAAATCCGCCGCGATACTTTTAAACAAAAAGGACCTGCTGCCCTATGTGGAGTTCGATTACGAGTACTTTTTAACAGGCGTTATGGCGTTGAACCCCGGCGCAAAGGTGTTTCCCGTTTCCGCAAAAACGGGGGAGGGCTTTTTTGAGGTCGCGGAATGGCTCAAGGCGCGGCTGTGAAAACGGAGGCGCTTCGCGTCAGCGGCGTGGTGCAGGGGGTGGGCTTCCGCCCCTATGTCGCGCGGTTGGCGCGCAAGCACGCGCTTTCCGGCTCCGTGCGCAACCTGGGGGGCGAGGTGTATATCAGGGTGCGCGGGGAGGAAAAGGCGGTCTCCCGCTTTCTCAAAGAGCTTACCGCCAAGCCCCCCGCGGGCAGCTTCATCCGCGCGGTGGAGCGGGTAGATTTGGCCGAACCGGTTTCTTGCGCGGACGGGTTGGACGGGTTTACAGCGGACGGATTTACAATAGAAGCGAGCGAGCCTAAGGAAAACGCCGCCATGCCGGGGCCGGATATCGCCGTGTGCGGGGATTGCCTGCGCGAACTCTTTACGCCGGGCGATTCCCGGTTTCATAACCCGTTCATCAGCTGCACGTACTGCGGCCCGCGCTTTTCCATATTAAAAGAGCTGCCCTATGACCGCGCGCGCACCTCGATGGGCCCGTTCCCCATGTGCGAACCGTGCGGTCAGGACTATCATGCGGAAGAGGACAGGCGCTTCCACGCGCAGACGGTGTGCTGCAATGCCTGCGGCCCGCGGCTTGTTGGCCGAAGCAGGGACGGTAGGCGGCAGGACGGGGAGCGGGCGCTGAAAACCGCGGCGGAAATTTTAAACAGCGGCGGCATCGCCGCCATAAAGGGTATCGGCGGCTATCATTTGGCCTGCTGCGCAGCGGACGAAAAAGCGGTATCCCGCCTGCGCGCGCTCAAGGGGCGGGAATGCAAGCCCTTCGCCGTACTGTTTCAAAAACTTGCGGATATCAAAGAATGCTGCGCGGTATCGAAGGAAGAGGAAGCGCTGCTTCTTTCCCCCGCGCGGCCCATCGTGCTGCTCCATAGGACGCGGGAAGGCGCGATCGCCAAAGGCGTATACGGGTCCAGCCGGTATACCGGCGCGTTTTTGCCGTACACCCCGCTGCAGCACCTTTTATTTGAGCAGACGGGGCCGCTGGTTTTGACCAGCGCAAACCCTTCGGGCCTGCCGATATTCCATCGGGATGAAGATATGCTCGCTTTCTTTGAGGCGCATGCGGAGCTTGATTATGTGCTGTTCCACGATCGGGCGATCGAGCGGATGTTGGACGATTCCGTCGTGGCCGTGGTGAACGGGAACACCCAGTTCATCCGCCGGGCGCGCGGGTATGTGCCGCTGCCCGCCGCGCAAATGGAGGATAGAGGGCATACCGTATTGGCCCTGGGCCCGCACCAGAAAAGCAGCGTCTGCGTCTGTAACGGCGGGCAGTTCTACCCAAGCACCGAATTGGGCGACCTTACTACCCGGGAAATGATCGCCGCCTATCAAGAAACGGCGGCGGACATGCGGCGGCTGTTGCAGGCGTCTCCCACCCGCGCCGTTTGCGACCTCCACCCGGATTACGCCTCCACCCAATACGCAAAGACGCTGGGACTGCCGCTGTATGAGGTTCAGCACCACTTTGCCCACGTCGCCTCGGTATTGGCGGAGCACGGGAAGACGGGGCCGGTGATCGGCGTTGCGTTTGACGGCACCGGTTACGGGACGGACGGCACCGTATGGGGCGGGGAATTTTTGCTTGCTTCCCCCTTTGGGTTTTACCGGGCCGGGCATATCAGGCCCATCGCTTACCTGGGCGGGGACGCCTCCATACCGCAAGGGTGGAAAAGCGCCGCCTGCCTGCTGCATGACGCGGGCCTGCCCGCGGAGGACGCGCGCGGCGGCATGGTGGAGGCCGCGCTGAAACAGAACGTCAACGTCATCCGCTCGTCCAGCATGGGGCGGGTGTTCGACGCGGCAAGCTCGCTGCTTGGCGTCTGCCGCGAGTCCACATACGAGGGCCAATGCGCGATCGAGCTGGAGGCCGCAGCCGCAGGGTATGCGGGCGAAGCCAAGCCGCTCGCATATACGATATCGGAACAGGAAGGGAAACTCATCGCGGACCTCGCGCCCGCCATACGGGAGCTTGTAACCGAGCGGGACCGCGGCGTTCCCGGAGAGGCGCTGGCGCGAAGGTTCCACGCCGCCGTCGCGGCGCTGATCCGGGAGGTATGCGTAAAATTGCGGGAGCGGACGGGGGTAAACGACGTCGCGCTCAGCGGCGGCGTGTTCCACAACCGCATCCTGCTGACGGAAGCGGCGGAATTGTTGGCCGGCGCGGGATTTCATGTGTTCACGAACCGCGCCGTGCCGCCGGGCGACGGCGGCATCTCATTAGGCCAGGCGTATATCGGGGCGTGCTGGGCAAGCGAGCCGGGTCGGCGCGCCGCCGGGCGCGGCGGGGAATGGAAGGAGGAAGAAGCAAAATGTGCATTGCGGTTCCGGGAAAGCTGATCGAAATAAACGGCCGCCGGGGCAGGGCGGATGTCCGGGGGACTGTTTTGACCGTGGAGCTGGGCCTTGTGGACGCGAAGCTGGGGGATTATATCCTGGTGCACGCAGGCTGCGCCATATCCGTGGTCAGCAAAGAGGAAAGCGATGAACTGAACGAGCTTTTGGAGCTGATACAATATGGCGAACATTAACATTGAGCAGATTGCGGAACGCATCCGCAGCTACGATGGTCCGCCCGTCAAGTTGATGGAGGTCTGCGGCACGCACACGCAGGCGGTGTTCCGCACCGGCATCCGGGGCGTGATGCCGGCTTCCATACAACTGCTTTCCGGCCCCGGCTGCCCGGTGTGCGTTACGCCTGCGGGGTATCTGGACCGCGCGGCGGAGTTTTCACAAACGCCCAATACCGCGCTTTGTACGTTTGGGGATATGATGCGTGTGCCCGGCAATTCCGGCACGCTGCTGGAAGCGAAAGCCGCGGGCGGGGACGTGCGTATGCTCTACGCGCCCATGACGGCGCTCGATTGGGCCAAGGCCGAGCCGGGGCGGGAGTTCGTGCTCACCGCCGTGGGCTTTGAGACCACG
>DATMXR010000265.1:0-24016 GCA_035561315.1 Feifaniaceae bacterium | reverse complement strand
TAGCGTGTTCGATATCATCGGCCCCAGGATGACGGGGCCATCTAGTTCCCATACGGCGGGCGCGTGCCGCCTGTCCAACACCGCCCTGCGCATCGCGGGGGAGGATATTTCGGCCGCCGCGTTTACGCTCTACGGCTCGTTTGCAAAGACCGGCGCGGGCCACGGGACGGATAAGGCGCTCATTGCCGGGATATTGGGCATGCAGCCCGACGACCCGGGCATTATAAATGCATACGCGGCGGCGGAGCAGGCGGGCGTCAGCGTATCCGTTTCCTGCAGCGAGGAAGCTCAAAAGCATCCCAACACGGTGGGCATCCGCATCACGGGAAAGAGCGGCAGGGTAACCGAGGTGGTGGGCGAATCCATCGGCGGCGGCAACATCCGCATTATAGAAATCAACGGCCTGGATGTGGAGCTTACGGGCGATTATCCCACGCTCATCATCCGGTATCAGGATGTCCCGGGCGTTGTGGCGGTGGTGACGCATGTGCTGGCACAGCACCACATCAACATCGCGTTCATGCGCGTGTTCCGCCACGGGAAGGGCGCCGACGCGTACATGATCATAGAGACCGATCAGGCGGTGGAGCTAAGTATACGGGATCTCATCATGGGTCTTGCGGACGGCATTACGGCCGTGTATACCGTATAAGGAGGCAGTATGACGGACTTTCGCACCGGCGCGGAGCTTCTTTCGGTCTGCAAAGAGCGGGGCATTTCCATTTCGGAGGCCATGCAGCTTCGGGAAGAGCACAGAAGCGAGCTTGCGCGCGCCACGATCCGCAAGGAGATGAAAAAGAACCTCGCGGTCATGCGGGAAGGCGTCGCGCGCGGGCTTCGCGGGGACGTACGCTCTTTGAGCGGGCTTTCGGGCGGGGACGCGGCGAAGCTTTACCGGTATGCGCCGGGCGCTTTGCTGGGGGCGGACGCCGCGCACGCGGCGGCTGCGGCGATGGCTGTGGTGGAGGTGAACGCTTCCATGGGCCGCATCGTCGCGGCGCCTACGGCGGGCGCCTCCGGCATATTGCCGGGCGTGCTCGTGGCGCTTTCTGAAAAACGCGGATGGGGGGAGGAAGCGCTTGTCGACGCGCTGTTTACCGCGGGCGCCATCGGCATGCTGGTTGCCAGCCACGCCACCATCGCGGGCGCGGACGGCGGCTGCCAGGCGGAAACGGGGTCCGGGGCGGCGATGGCCGCCGCGGCGCTGGCGGAGCTTGGCGGCGGCACGCCGGAAATGGCGCTCCATGCCGCGGCGATTTCTTTAAAAAACGTGCTGGGCCTTGTGTGCGACCCCGTGGGCGGGCTGGTGGAGTGCCCCTGCATCAAGCGCAACGCCATAGGCGCCGTCAACGCGCTGTTAAGCGCGGATCTCGCGCTTTCCGGCGTCGCTTCCCACATCCCGTTTGACGAGGTGGTGGGCGCCATGCGCGCGGTGGGCGCCGTGATGCGCCCGGAATTAAGGGAAACCGCGCTGGGCGGGCTTGCGGCCACGCCCACAGGCCGCGAAATGGCGGCGCGCCTGCGCGAGGGCGGGACGCTGGAAGGGTTTTAGCAAGTTATATTGGAATGCAGTCAGGAACGCAAATGGGCAGCTCTATATAGATGCAAAAAACGTGCCGGTGGTCGCAGTCCCCGGCACGTTTTTTTTGCCGAATTTTATAACTCCTCTTCCATCGACATAATGAGCGGCACCACCTGCTTTTTGCGGGACAATACGCCCGGAAGAAACACGGCCTCCTCCGTCTGCTCCAGCGAATACGCCTTGAAGAAAATATCCCTGCGTTCGCCCGCAAGCAGCGCGAGCGAGCCGCCCAGGTGCAGGTTTGTAACCAGCAGCATCAGAAGATTCAGTCCGTTTTTGCTGCAGTGGTAGTCCATGCGCTCCTTTAGCTCCGGCATCAGGTCGTTGAGGCTTTCGGATTCTATGGAATACACCTGCGCGATGCCGATGCGGTACTTGGCGACTTTAAATTCTTTCAGGTCCCCGGTAATGATCTCGTCCGGCTTCTTGCCCCGGAGGTTGGACCCCGCGTTGATGATTTTGACCGCGAGGTCGTCGATCACCACGTCCGCGATGGGCGCGAGCATCCGCGCGGTTTTCATATCCTGCGGGGTGCAGGTGGGGGAATTGAAGCTGAGCGTATCCGAAAGTATGGCGGAGAGCAGAAGCCCCGCCGTGTCCTGCGGGATGGGGACGCCGTTTGCCTCATATAAGGAGGCGATGATGGTCGCGGTGCTGCCCACCGGCTCGTTTTTCATCAAAATGGGGTTGTTGGTCTCGATATCCCCCAGGCGGTGGTGGTCGATGATCTCGAGTATTTCCGCCTCCTCTATGCCCGGGGCGGTCTGGCTGCGCTCGTTGTGGTCCACCAGTATGGCCTGCTTGCGGTTTTTGGAAAGCAGGTGGTAGCGGGAGATCATGCCGGTAACGCGGCCCTCCCCGTCCAGCACGGGGTAGTTCCTGTAACGGGTCTTCGTCATGCGCTCCTTCACGTCGTCCTTGAATTCGTCCTGCCGCACCGTCACGATATGCTCCGTAGACATGACGAAGGAAACGGGGATGCTTTGCTTTAGGCGCATGGCCGCGATAAACGTATCGTGCGCGGTCACCATGATGTCGCAGCCGCGCTCACGGGCGTAGGCGATATCGCCGTCCGCGGGCAGAAGCCCGCAGGTGCATACGATCAGCTGCGCGCCGCCCGCCGCGGCCTCGCGGATGTTTTCCGGAATGTTGGCGATCACGATATCCTTGGGGCACAGGTAGGAGCGCATTTTCGAATGCTCCTGGGCGGCGATGATGAGGCGGCCGGTAAAAAGGCGCGCGGAGGGCTCGCCCAAAAGAAGCGTGGCCTCGAGCGTTTCCACGATATTTGCGTACGTCGCGCCGCTCGCCGAGAGCAGCGTATCGTTTACGGTTTCCATAAAGTTGCGCGTGATGTCCGAAAGCGTGGCGACGCCGAGAAGCCTTTGCGCTTCGTCCACAACGGCGAGCGTCTTGCGCTGATGCTTTTGCATCAGCTCCCAGGCGGTCCTCACGGAGGCCGAAGGCGCGACGCACACGGCTTCGTCTGTCAAAAGGTCGCTTACCTGCGTGCGTATGGTTTCGAGCGTGGCGGGCTCGTCCACATGAAAGTACTGCAAAATAAATTTCGTTTCGTTGTTCAGCGGCCCAAGCTTTACCGCAACCGCGTCCATCCCCTGCGCCCGCTTGAGCCGCGCGTAGGCGAGGGAAGCGCAGATGGTGTCGCTGTCCGGATTTTTGTGGCCGAATATATATACCTTGCTCATACCGCCCCCGCCGACATCAGAATTTGTGCATCCACTATACCATGCCGGGGAACGGTTTGGAAGGATTTTTGAGGATGGGTCCTTAGGGCCGTTACGGCCTAAGCGGGTGAGGACGGAGCCCTCAACGCACTTCCTGTTCTGACTCGTCTTCTTCCTCTGTCAGATCGGTGACCGGCTCGCGGTACGCGTCGTAAAAGCTCTGCAACTGCCCGTCCGCGTACAGCAGCTTTTCGGTATGCGCTACGGCGGGCAGCGCGCCGAGCGAGGTCAGCTTCGCCTGCGCGTTCGGCTCGAGCAGCAGCTGCAAAAAAGCCTGCCCGTGGTCGGAATATCCGCCGGAGGCGGATTTGTCCACGCCCAGGTACTGCACAAGGTCGGTATACCCGCCCAGCGGCATGGCGTCAAACGTAAAGCCGCCGGTCGCCATTTTGCGCGTCAGGTCCCCGAACGCCCGCGCGTCGCCGATCAAAAACGGCACCTGGCCCGCCTTGAAGTCCCCGTCCTGCGCAAGCGCGCCTTTGAGCCACAGGCGCCTCGCGATGTGCTCGGGCGCGCAGACCGCGCCGTAGCGGCCGGTGGAGCGCGCGTCCATCGCCGCCTGGAGCGTCTCGCGCAGCACGTCCGGGTCGTTCGATTCAGGCCAGGCCAGGCCCAGCTCCTGTATCAGCACGGTGTTCCCCAGCAGAAAATAGCCGCTGTACAAAAACGGAAGCGCACGCGTCCCGTCCTCCGCTGCAAGTGTCTTCAGGTCGCCCGCGAACGCGGGGGCGGAAACGGCAAGCGTCTTCAATTCGTTCAGGTCCAGCCCGCCCGCGGGGAAGGACCACAGATGCGGCCGTTCCCCGCGCGAAAGGCGCTCCGCTGCGGCCTCGGGGGCAAGGCCGAGCACCTCGATATAAATTCCCTTGTGCTCCTTCTCGTACTTGGCGGCGACGCTTTCGATGTAGGCGGTAATGCTGCCCTGCGCGGGCTTGAAACCCACCACGTGCCAGAGCGTGATGACCCCGTTCCAATCTTCCCGCGTGCCGGAGAGCCACTCCTTATAATAATCGTGGCCCAGCGCCTCCAACAGCCGCGGCGGGGAAAGAACCAAAAAAGCGATGAGCGCCACGGCCACAACGGCGCGCAGCGCGGTGACGGCGCCTTTGAACATGCGTCCCCCAATCCCGCCGGATAAACGGCGGCGCGTTGCATAGAATTCCTTCCTATTCCCTATTCACGCGCCGCGCCATTTAGAGCAACTTTTTAATCCGTGCGGATATTCCGCATATCATTGGCCGTCTTTCAATCAGCCGCTTTATTCACGCCAGGCGGACCACGGCCGTCTTTCAATCAGCCGCTTTATTCACGCCAGGCGGACCACCATCACCGTCATATCGTCTTCCGCGCCGTGGTCGCGCGCGGCGTATAAAAGCGCGCGGGCCGCGTCCTCGCAGGTGTTGGCGGCCCCCACGCAGGAGAGTATCTCCGCTTCCGTGTCCTCGCCCAGGGCGTCGAGCGCGCCGTCTGTCAGCAGCACCACGGCGTCGTTGCGGCGCAACGTCGCGGTATGCACGGCGGGGGCGGCCTCGTCGAGTATGCCTGCGGGCAGCGCCTCCGCGTATACGGTATGCACGCGCCCTTCGCGCAGCACAAAGCTCGGCTGCGCGCCGAATTTAATAAACTCCGTTTCCCCCGTTCCAAGGTCGATATGCAGCGCGTCCACGGTGGCGTACATTTCCGCCTCGCTCTGCTGCATCAGCATGCGGTTCACGCATTCGAGCGCCGCGTCCCGCTCAAACCCCGCCTGGTAGAGGCGCAGCAGCAGCGAAAGCGTGCGCGCGCTTTCCTCCCGGGCGGCGGGGCCGCTCCCCATGCCGTCCGAAAGCGCGAACAGCGCCCGGCCGCTCGGCAGCCGCGCTTCCGCCGTGCTGTCCCCGCTGACGGGGCTCTGGTGCATGGGCAGTGTCGCCGCCGCCATGCCGGCCTTGAGCTTTCGCGCCTGCTCAAATTCCAGCACCGCGCCGCGCCGCTCCCTGCGCTCGCCTAAAAGACGCATGGGCACGTCCAATGCGCGGGAAACGGATTCCTCCCACTGCACGGCCTGGCGCGGCACGCTTTCTATGGGCTTGAGCTGCGCGTACAACGCGCCGTGGCGCTTTTGCACCAACGCCCCGCGCAGGGCGTAGCCGTCCCGGCCCATGCGGCGCATCAGCGTCTGCGCCGCGCCCTCCGCGGGCCACTCCGCCTGGGAGACGTCCGCGGCGATGCGCTGCATCACGTGTGAGACCCCTTTTAGCTGCCTGTGGGCGAAGGCATGGCGGGAGGCCGCGCGGTGCAGCTCCATGCAGCGCGTGCGGTAGCTTTCCTGCGCCTGCAGCGCCGCCGCCGCGACCGGCGCGGTGCGCGGGCAGTCGGGCGGGAAGGGCTTTGCCGCGCGCGGGCGCAGCCCCTGCGCCGCGGCGGGCAGCATGGCGCTGACCGCCTCCATGGCGGCGTCCTTGTCCTTCCAGCATGCGCCGCGGCAGTTGCAGTCCGCGCAGACGTGCATGGCAGCGCGTATCATTTCGGCCTGTTCCTGTATGGGCGTATAGGTCCACACGGGTTCCTCCGGGAACAGGGCGGAAATCTGCTCCACGGTGGAGGCGGTGCGCGTGATATCCTCCGCCGTGCGGGATTGCAGGGATAATAACGCCGCGCGCGCCGTCCGTTCCTCGCGCGCGCCCGCGTCCACCACGGCGCGAAGCGAAAGCAGCGCGGGCTTGGGGAGTACGAGCAGCAGGACCGCGGCGGGCACGAAGTTCACCATGCCCACCTGCATGCCCGGAACGCTGCCGTATACGTCCGTCACCGCGCAGGCGACGCCGAACCCCGCGGCGATGCCCCATATGCCCATGCTGCGGCAAAACACCCCGGCGAGCGTGCACACCGCGAGATTCGCCAAAAGCATAGGCTGCGCTTTGCCGCCCAGCACCAGCATCCCGCCTAAGACCACGGCGGCGGCCACGGCGGGCAGGCCCTTGGCGTATGCAATAAACATCGCAGACCATGCGGCCACAACCACCCCCAGCGAGAACGCGTAGAGCGCGGCGTCCGATACGGAGAGCGACAAAGCGCCCAACAGCATGCAAAGGGAGATCTGCTCCTCCTCGCGCAGCGCGTTGCGTATGGATATCGCACGCAGCGCCCGTATGCCGTTCTGGAACGCGACGCACAGGAGCAGCGTGAGCGCAAGGTTCGCCAGTCCCCTCAAAGCGTCCGCGCCGCTGCCCATGTAAAAAAGCGGCAGCAGCAAAATTTCGGCCGCGGCAAGCAGGAAGAGCTTGTCCTGCCGCCTGGCGCGTTTTTTCCACAGGCGGTAGAGCATGACAAAACCCAGGTAGAGCGCCGTCCCCGCGAGCGCCGGGTACCCGGCTTCCCCCGCGAGCAGGGAGCCGATCATCGCCCCGGCAAACGGATAATATACGTTCTGCCCCGCGATATCCATGGCCGCCACAAACGCCGCGCCGAAGGGCAGCAGCATTTGGAACAGCTCCACGCGCCCCATCAGCAGCGCGAGCACGAATGTCGCCGCTTCCGTTAAAAATGCGCGTCGCCGGATATAGGGGAGCACGCTGTTGAGGAAGGGAGAGAGTATGCGCTGACTTTCCACAGGAGACACCTCCTCGAAGACGGGAATGTCAATTGAGCATACCGCCTTACTCCTGTGAACATTGTCGCACCGGTGCGCATAACCCTGGCAAATCATACGGCAAAAGCTACGGCGTTCTCCCAGCATTCGCATGGAAACGGCAGGGGGCTACACGGATGGGCACGATCTTTCCCGCGGGATTTGCGGAATTTTTGTACCCCAATAAAAAGTTTTTTTCCTGCGGCGCCGTGATTGGAAAACAGGCTTTCCGGCGGAAAACGGGCAAACATATATTTGCCATTGCGCGGCGGGCGGTTGCATTGTACAATAGCTGTATGCCGCGCTAGGCGGGGAGACAGCGGTGCCCTGTACCTGCAATCCGCTACAGCAGGGCTGAATCCCATCCCCCGGCCAGAGCCTGTGGGGTACTGGTACCGGTAAGGGGCGTTGAGCGCCGGGCCCTGTGCAACCGATGGCTGTGAAACATGTCAGGTCCTGACGGAAGCAGCATTAAGCGGTATCACTCGGTGTGCCGCGGGTATGCCTGGCGGGAGTTGCCTGCCGGGGTTCCGCCCGGAGGCGGTTGGTCAAAGGATGGTGCGCGGCAAATAAAGGGCTGAGACAAATGTCTCAGCCCTTTTATAGTGACGCGGCATACGCAAAGGGGCCGCATATACATGCAGTCCCTTTGCTGAAGAAGAAGGAAGATATATAGAACCCGTCCTGCCGGACGCCCTTATCCGGCACGGGGGGCAACCCTGTTGCGCTACTGCAGGTAGCCGTACTGCTGGCGCACCGCGAATATCATGGCCTCAAGCTCCCGCGGGATATCCACGTTCGCCTCGTCCAGGTCGATCTCCTTCACGGCGCCGTCCACGCGCACGCGGTAGCGCGTGCCGCCCAGGGAAAGGAAGCCGGTGTTTTCGCTGTCCCTGAAATCCGCTTCCGTATGGAACAGCGTGGGCTTTACCAGGTACGGGGCGTCGTTGTACGGGCAGAACACGGCGCAGTTGCCGCATTCGTTGCACATGCGGTCCACATGCAGGATCTGGCGCGTCTCCATGCCCGGGACGGATATGGCGAGGTTGGCCCGGTTGGGGCAGACCTGCGCGCAGATCTCGCAGGACACGCTGCAATACAAACAGCGCTCGTTTTCGCGCCCCGCGTTTTCATATTCCGCAAGTATGCCGTTCTTTTCGCGGCAGGCCGCGGGGGTCTGGCAGGCGGCCGCGGGGATCGCGTACGTATGGGGAACGGTCAGAATATGGTTCGCGGCGCGCTGCGCGTCCGCAATAGCCTCCACCACCGTGGCGGGGCCGCGGTTGGCGTCGCCCACCACGTATACGCCGGGGATATTGGTTTCAAGGGATTGCGGGTTTACAATCGCTCTTCCGCGCGCGTCCGTCGTGACGCCGTTTTCTTCAAAGAGCGTCTTGTCCACGCGCTCGCCCACGGCGGCGACCAGCAGGTCGCAGGGAAGCTTCACAATCTCGTCCGTCTCCACGGGGGAGCGGCGGCCCGAAGCGTCCGGCGCGCCCAGCGCCATCTTCCTGCAGGTAAGCGCGCCGCCCGAAACGGAAACGGGGCTTAATAGCTCGCAGAACTCCACGCCCTCCTGTATGGCCAGCAGCAGTTCTTCCTCGTCCGCGGGCATGTACTTTTTGTTGCGGCGGTAGACGACGCGCACGCTCTCCACGCCGGGCAGGCGCTTCGCGGCGCGCGCCGCGTCCATGGCGGTGTTGCCGCCGCCCACGATGCAGACGTTTTTGCCGGCCTCGCCTATGGTTTCCTTCCGGCAGGCGGTGAGGAAATCCAGCACGTTCATGGCCGTGCCTTCCGCAAGCTGCAATTCGCCGGGCGCGTACGCGCCTATGGCGATGACGATATAATCAAACCCCTGCTCGCGCAAGGCCGCGATGGAGGGCGCTACAGCGTTGAGCCTGAATCTCACACCCATTTTTTCAACAAGCTGCACGTCGCGCTCCACGCTCGCCGTGGAAATGCGGAATTCCGGCACCACGTGGCGGACGATGCCGCCCAGGGCGTCCTTCTGCTCATAGAGCGTCACGGGCATGCCCGCGCGTCCCAGGAAGTACGCCGCGGAAAGCCCCGCGGGGCCGCCGCCGATTACCGCCGCCCGCTCGGAGGAGGTCATCACCGGCGTTTCAAGCTCGCCCAGCAGCGCCTCATAGCCGCCGCGCGCCGCTTCCAGCTTGGCGTTGCGGATGCGTATGCTTTCCTCATAGTGGCCGTGCACGCATTTGTCCATGCAGTGGTGCGGGCAGATGCGCCCCGTGATAAAGGGCAGCGGGTTCTTTTCCGTAATGACTTTGAGCGCCTTTAAATGCCTCCCCTGGCCCACCAGCGACACGTATTCCGGGATATCCTGGTTGATGGGGCAGCCGTATGTGCACGGCGCCGTGAAGCAGGAGAACATCGGCAGCCGCTCGCCGATCTTTTTTGCGGGCGCGGGCTTGATGTCCTTCATATGGTGCGGGTCGGTCAGAGCCGATTGCGCGAGCCGCTGCACGCGCGAAACGCTTACCCCCGTAAACGGCCGGTAGGGGAGGCGGGAAAGCTCCTCCGCGATCTGCAGCATGCGCTGGTAGCCGCCGGGCTTTAACACCGTGGTGGCGATGGTGATCGGCCAGATGCCCGACTCATACAGCTTCGCGATGTTGAACGCGTCGGCGCCGCCCGAGAAGGAAAGGCGGATGCGCCCGTCGAACTGCGCCGTCAGCCGGTTGGCCATCTCGATGGTCAGCGGGTAGAGCGCCCGCCCGCTCATGTACATTTCGCTGCTCGGAAGCTCGTTTGCCGCCACGTCCACCGGGAACGTGTTGGACAGCTTCAGCCCGAACTCCACGCCGTGTTCCCCCGCAAGCTTGCGCAGACGCTCAAACATGGGCATCGCGTCCTTGTATTGGAGGTCCTCGCGGAAGTGGTGGTCGTCAAATTTGATATAGTCGTACCCCATGGCGTCGAGCGTTCGCCGCGCCGTCTCATACCCCAAAATAGTGGGGTTGCACTTGACGAACGTATGCAGCTTTTTTTCCGAGATCAGGTAGGAGGCGATCTTTTCGATCTCCTGCGGCGGGCAGCCGTGCAGCGTAGAGAGCGTGATGGACGTACATACGCGCGGGCTGATGTTTTCGATGTAGCGGGCGTTCACATGCTCGAACAGGCGCAGGTTATTCAGCGCCCATTCCTTGCATTCCCTGAACGTTTCCGTATGGGAGGCGTCCTTCAAGCCCTCGATGAACCGGTCGATCTTGGGGGAGGTGATGCCCGCAAAATCGTAGCCCACGCTCATGTTGAACACAAAGCCGTTTTCGTCGCCCAGGCCGAATTCCCGGGCGAGCAGCTTACATAGCACCCAGGCCTTGACGTATTCGTCAAGCGCCTGCTCTACGGTCAGTTCCGTGGACCATTCGCAGTTGTAGCCTTCATCTTCCGCCAAAATGCAGGGGCGGGGCACGCAGCGGCTCAAGTCCTCGCCGTCCATGATCTGCACGGTCTTTAGTTCAAAGAACCGCGCGCCCGCGTAATAGCCCGCCACGATATTCTGGGCAAGCTGCGTGTGCGGGCCGGCCGCGGGGCCGAACGGCGTTTCTACCATCTCGCCAAAGAGAGGCAGCAGCTTTTCCTTCTGCGCAACGTAGGGGCGCTCCACGCCGAACACCGCGTTCTCCTGCGCGCGTTCCTTTAGGGTCCAGGTCATCAGCTCCCCGAAGGGGATGGGCGTCATTCGTTCGGACATGGCTGTTTGTCCTCCTTAGTTTATGAAGTGCGTTGAGGGCTCCGCCCTACGGGCTCGCAGTTCGCAATGGTTGTGTTGCGTCGCGGCAAAACCGCTCCTGATACTCCCTTGTTCACTGGGACTTCGCCTCACTTCATCCGCCACAGGCGGCGTTCGGCTATGTCCCTCAATCTCCCGCTTAGGGCCGTAACGGCCCTAAGAACCCAATGGGGGATTCCAAAGGGATGTGTCCCTTTGGTGGGGGTTGGGGGCAAGGCCCCTGTAAAAATCCATGTCAGCCGTTCAGCTGCTTCCACAGCCTGGTGGTCAGCTCCAGCGTCTTCGCGTTTATGTTTTCCTCGTCGCAGCAGAGGAGCTCGCGGTCCTTCATCAGCACGCGGCCGTTCGCCACCGTGTGGATGCACTGCTTGCCGCACATGCCGAACATGATGTGCCCGTCGGCGTTAAAGGAGCCGAACGGCGTATAGGTTTTGTAATCAAACACCGCTACGTCCGCCGCGGCGCCGGGTTCGAGCACGCCGATGGGGGTCTTGAACGCGCGCGCGCCTATTTTGCGGTTGCCGTCAAACAGCATGCTTGTCACCTCCGCCCAGCCGACGTTGGGCAGGCAGGCGTTGTGCTTCTGGATGCAGTTGGCGGCCTTCAGGCTTTCGATCATGTCGTTGGTGTAGGCGTCGGTGCCCAAGCCCAGCAGGATGCCCTTCGCGTACATCTGCAATACGGGCGAGCAGCCGACGGCATTACTCATATTGCTTTCCGGGTTGTTGACCACCATGGTGTCCGTGGCCTTGAGTAGGTCCATTTCCGCGGGGCTCATGTGGATGCAGTGCCCGGCGATGGTCTTTTCGCCCAATATGCCCATATCGTGCAGGCGGTGCACGGTGCGCTTGCCGTAGTTCTGCAGGCTGTCGTACACGTCGTTCATGCCTTCGGCCACATGGATATGGAAGCCCGCGCCCGCGGGTTTTTCGGCTACGCACTTTTCCAGCGTTTTATCGGAAAGCGTGAATGCCGCGTGCAGGCCGAACATGCCCTTAAGCATGTCGGTATCATCCTTTTGCGCGTAGCGGATAAAGTCCGCATTTTCCTTGATGGCGGCGGCGCACTTTTCCTCGCCGTCGCGGTCGGAGACCTCGTAGCACAGGCAGGTGCGCACGCCCAGCTCCTTTGCGACCTCGGCGATGGCGAACAGGCTGCCCTCGATCTCCCCGTAGCTCGCGTGGTGGTCGTAGAGCGTGGTCACGCCGTTTTTGATGCTGTCGATATACGTTTGGTAGGCGGAATAGCGCGTGCCCTCCACATCGAGGTGCCGGTCGATGTTCCACCACATGCCGTCGAGTATTTCATAAAAGTTCGTGGGGTTGTAGCCGTTTATGGAAAGACCGCGCGCGAACGCGCTGTATATGTGGCTGTGCGCGTTGATGAGGCCGGGCATGATGACGCCGCCGCGCGCGTCCAAAAACTCCGCTTGGGGGTAAAGCTGCCGGAGCGACGCGGTTTCGCCCACCGCTTTTATGAGGCGCCCGTCGCACAGCACCGCGCCGTTTTCAAAATACGCGCCGTTTTTGTCCCTTGTCAAAAGCTTTCCGTTACCGATGAGAAGCATGGCCGTTCCTCCTTTTGTTTTGCATGCGCGAAATGGAGTGAATTTATTCGCAATCAGGCGGATGGAATGAAGGGATACCCTGGAAAGAAAAAAGAGCGCCGCCCCGTTTGAAAGAGGAGAACACTCACCGCAAACCCTTTTTGCAAGGGATCAGCTTGAGTGATAGTCAAAGCCCGTGCGCGCGGCACTTCCTTTCAGCTATCAGTCAAATTTTCAATTGTCTGCTTTTGTGGTATTATATCATGCGTAAAGCCGCTTTCGCAAGGGGATTCCTGTCGAATCCACAAAAACTTTTAGGGAGAGCAAAAAAATGTTTGCCTCGCAATGGCGCATGGGAAGGGACCCGCAGGCCCTGGCCGTCCGCCGCGCCGTATTCGTGGAGGAACTCGGGCTTCCCGAGGAGTCCGTGTTCGATTCTTCGGACGAATACGCCGCGCAATTGGCGGCGGAACTGGACGGCATACCCGTGGCGACGGCCCGGCTCTTGCCGGAGGGCGCGGACGCGCGGCTGTCTTTCGTCGCGGTGCTCAGAGCGTACCGCGGGCAGGGGTTCGGCGACCTCTGCGTGCGGCACGCGCTCTATAAGGCGCAGGGCATGCATGTTCCGCGCGTGTTCGCAGATGTGCCGGAGCGGTACGCGGCCTACTATGCCGCGTTCGGGTTTCGGGAGACGGGTGAGCCGGAAGCGGGCGTTATCAGGATGGCCGTAGAAACGGACCGCATACTCTGGCACCCTCCCTGCAAGGCGGATGCATGATGAAGGGATTCCCAAGGGACGTGTCCCTTGGGTGGGAGCTCGGGGGCAAGGCCCCCGAATAAAGATTCAGAATAAAAATTCATGTAGAGAGGGACCCTCATGTACCTGCCCCCGGCATTCGAGGCCCGCATGCGCGCGCTTTTGGGCGAAGAATATCCCGCTTACCGCAGGGCGCTGGAAGAACCGCCCAGGCGCGGCTTGCGCGTGAACACGCTCAAAACCGGCGTGGAGGAATTTATCAGGAAAGCGGAGCTTCCGCTTGCGCCTACGGGGTTGGTGCCGGAGGGTTTTTTGGTGCCGGAGGAATTACCACGCATCGGCGCGCATCCGCTGCACCGCGCGGGGCTTTTCTATATGCAGGAGCCTTCCGCCATGCGGGCGGCGGCATTGCTTAAGCCGACGCCGGGCATGCGGGTGCTGGATCTTTGCGCGGCGCCGGGCGGCAAGGCGGGGCAGCTTGCGGCGTATTTAAAAGGCAGGGGCATACTTGTCGCCAACGAGGTCGTGCCCAGCCGCGCGGCGGTGCTCACTGGGACGCTGGAGCGGCTGGGGGTAAGGAACGCGCTTGTTACAAACATGCAGCCGGAGCCTTTGTGCAATATATTAAAAGGATATTTTGACGCGGTGCTTGTCGACGCCCCATGCAGCGGGGAGGGCATGTTCCGCAAGGAGCCGCAGGCGATAGCGGATTGGTCGGTGAGCCATGTGGAGGCCTGCGCGCTGCGGCAGGCGGGCATACTGGACGCCGCGGCGGCCGCTTTGCGCCGCGGCGGGAGGCTTGTCTACTCCACCTGCACATTTTCCAAGGAAGAAAACGAGGATACCGTGCGCGCATTCCTCGCCCGGCATCCTGAATTTGCGCCGCTGCACGAGGAGCGTCATTTTCCGCATACGGGCGTGGGGGAAGGACATTTTATCGCGCTGCTGCAAAAAGAGGGTGGCGATGAACAGCCCGATTTTCCCGCCGCATCCATCAAGCCGTTATCGAAAGAAGTAAAGGCGGCGTGGGAAGCGTTTGTGGAGCAGACCATGACGGAACCGCCCGAAGGCGTCCCGCTGCTGCTGCCCGACGGCAGGCTGATGCTGCTGCCGGAGGAAATGCCCGCAAATTTTGACCGCCTGTTTCTGCGCAATGCGGGCGTACACGCGGCGGATGATAAGAACGGGCGGTTTACGCCCGCGCACGCGCTGGCGCTTGCCTACCCGGCGGAGGCGTTCCGTTTGAAAATAGAGTTGGATGAGGAAGAATTAACGGCCTATTTCCTGGGAAATACGCTAAACATTCCGGAAGAAGGGACAGGCTTCGCGGCCGTGCTCGCAAAGGGTCATCCGGTCGGCTGGGGCAAGGTGGTGCAGGAGGTGCTGAAAAACCATTACCCGAAAGGCTTGCGTGGTTGAGGGGCAACGGCGTTTTGCAGGGGACGCCGCCCTTGGCGTTCCGCGTATCAATTGCGCCGCGCCGGGGCATCGCGGCCCTAACTTGCAATCCGAACGGCGTTCCGGTACACTATATGGTATGGAAAGACAACGGCGCATCCATCTGCGGCCGCGGCTTGCGGCTGCCGCAAAGCTCATAGGCTTTGCGGATACGCTTGCGGATATCGGCTGCGACCATGGGCGCCTGAGCGTTTCTGCGCTGCAAAGCGGCATAGCCGGGCGCGTGATCGCCTCGGATATCAGCGCGGCTTCGGCGGAAAAAGCGCGCGCGCTCGCAAGCTATGTGGGCGTCGCGGACCGTATGGAAACGCGCTGCGCCGCCGGGTTTTCCGCCTTGCGGGAAAAGGAAGCGGACGCGCTTGCGATCTGCGGCATGGGCGGCATACTGATCGCGCAGATATTAAAAGAAGCGGCGGTCCCCCTGATGGGCGCAAAAAAAGCGGTGCTGCAGCCCATGCGGGGAATCGGGGAATTAAGAGCGTACCTGTATGCCGCGGATTACCGGGTCGAGGAGGACGTCGTCGTCCGCGACGCGGGGCGGTATTACCAGGTGTTTTCTGTTGTTCCGGGGCGGGACGAGCTGCCTGAAGGTTGGCCGGAAGGGTTTTTTGCCCTCGGCCCGCGCGCGGTGGGGCAAGAGCCGTTCCGGCCGCTCGCCCAAAAAATGCTGGAGCAGGCCGAAGCGAGCCTGATGGAAGCGAAAGGCACGCGCGGCGAGGCCGCGCTGCAAAAAACGGTGGAAGATATCCAGAACGTGCTGCTGTTGAGGGAAGACGATGGAGCTTGAAGCGCTTTTGCCCGTATTGGGGCGCATCGCGCCGCCGCGGCTTGCGGAGGAATGGGACAACGTAGGGCTCCTGATCGAGCCGGAAGCAGCGGATATCACGCGCATACTTGTCGCGCTCGACTGCACCGCGGAGGTCGTAAAGGAGGCGCGGGAAGTGAACGCGCAGCTTGTGCTCACGCATCATCCGCTGTTTTTCAAGCCTGTGCGCCGCATTTTACACAGCGACCCGGATACCGCCGCGGCATACGCGCTCATCCGCTCCGGCATCGGCCTGTACGCCATGCATACGAATTTGGATTGCGCCATGGGCGGCGTGAACGACGCGCTCGCCTCGGCGCTGGGCCTGGCGGACGTCCGCCCGCTGCTGCTTCCCGATTTGCTTCTGTCGGAGGAAACGCAGGGCCTTGGGCGCGTCGGCAATTTAAAGGAGCAGCCCTCGCTTGGGGATTTCGCGCGTCAGGTCGGAACGGACCTTGACGCCGCCGTTCGCGTGGCGGGGGAACGGGAGCGGGTCATCCGGCGCGTGGCCGTCGTGGGCGGAAGCGGCGGGGATTATATCCGGGCCGCGAAGGCGGCGGGGGCGGATGTATTGGTGACAGGCGAGGTCAGGCACCATCAGGCGCTCGAGGCGCTTTTCATGGGGTTGGGACTCGTCGAAGCCGGGCATTATGAAACGGAATGCGTCGTATTGGGCCCCCTGATTGCAGGTTTACAGGCGGCGCTCGAGGAGATACAATATAAGGTGGACCTGTTGTACGCGAAGTCCGGGCGCGCGCCGCTCGTTTCCGCAGCGGCGACGGGCCTGTGAGGGAGGTTATACCATGGGAAAGCTGGATACGCTTTGGGAATATCAAATTCTGGAACTCAAAAAAGAGGCGGTGGAGCGGGAAACGCTCAACACGCCCGCGCGCGCAAAGCTCAATAAGCTCCACGGCTTTTTGACGGAGCAGCAGAACGCGATATCGAGGACCCAGAAGGAGATCACGGTCCGCCAGGCGTCGCTTGATAAAATGCAGGAGCAGGTGGAAAAGTTATTGAACCGCGTGGAGCTCGAACGCTCTGAATTCGACGAAATGCAGCGGGACGAGGAAGTCACGGCGGAGGAAATGACCGAATGCCGCGAAAACCACGAGAAGCTGCTCGAAGAGCTCGCCGCCATGCGCCGCGACATCAGCGACCTTGTAAAATGGCTGGAGGCAGCCCTCAGGGACTATAAGGAGACCCGCGCGAAGGCGGGCAGGGGAAAGAAAGAATACGACCAGCTTTTTGAGATAACCGAGCAGGAATTCAAGGAAAGCGAGGCCGTACGCGCGGCTGCGGCTTCGGCCGCGGCGGCGGCTGCTGCGCAAGTGGACCCGCAGCTGTTGGAGCGGTACAGGCGCGTCAAGCGCAACCATGCCGTGCCTATGGCCAGGGTGGAAAACAACCAGTGCGGCGGGTGCAATATGTCCCTGCCCATGGTGGTCGTCAAGCGCGTGATGAACAGCGACAGCATCGTGGAATGCGACAACTGCGGCCGCATCCTGTATGCGGGGGAAAATCAGTAACATATTTGTATTGCGAGTAAGACAGGTGACCGCGTCCGACATGTGCGGATGAGGAAAGTCCGAGCACCATAGGGCAAGGTGCCGGGTAATACCCGGTGGAGGCGACTCCAAGGAAAGTGCAACAGAAAGAAACCGCCCGCGTAAGCGGGTAAGGATGGAAAGGCGAGGTAAGAGCTCACCAGCGGCATGGCGACTTGTCCGCTCTGTAAACCCCACCCGGTGCAAGATTGGAATGGGAGCATGTAATGGCTGCCCGCCACGCTCCCCGTAATCGCTGGAGCTTACAGGCAACTGTAAGCCAAGATAGATGGTCATCCTTAGACAGAACTCGGCTTATGGCTTGCTCGCAATCGTTTTTATTTTTTGAAAGAAGGTTGTTATGGAATTCTACGATGCACTCCGTGCCCGGCGCAGCGTGCGCGCATACAAGGAAACGCCCATAGAGGAAGCGGCGCTCAACCGGATACTGGAGGCGGGGCGCCAGGCGCCCTCCTGGATGAACCGGCAGTGCTGGCGCTTTCTCGTGGTGCGCGATCCCGCCGTGCGCAAAATGCTTGGGGAAATGGTGGCCAACCCCAACAGCGAATGCTTTGAAAAAGCGCCCTGTGTCATCGCCGTATGCGCCGACCCTTCGGACAGCGGAATAACCGGCGGCAAGGAGTATTATATGGCGGATTGCGCGATCGCCATGGAGCATATCATGCTCGCCGCCGCCAGCGAGGGCCTGGCCACCTGCTGGGTGGGCACCTTCGCGGAATATCCCGTCCGGAACGTGCTGCAGCTGCCCCAGGAGGTCAAGATCGTGGGGCTTACCCCGCTCGGGTACGCGGATGAGGAGCCCGCGCCCGTCCCGCGCAAGCCGCTAGAGGAGATCGTGCATTACGATACCTGGCGGCAGGGCGGCTGAAAAGCTGAAAAACGGGATTATTTCGGCAAAATTGCATGGTTTATGGCCTGCGGACAAACTTTTATCAGGAAAGCTTATTGTTTTTGTAATGGTTTCGTGATGAATGCGCCCTGCCGGTTTGGTATACTGAACTTGCAAATGAGAGTTGCCGATACCCCGATCGTGTTGAAGCAACAATAAGGGCCTCCTTCACCGGAGGCTCTATTTTTATGTCGAAAAGAGCGGGGGAATTGGCTCCCTCTGATGAGGGAGGCTTAGCACCTAACGCTATAGCTCCGTGCGGGCTTTACTTTTTCAACCTCTGCCCCAAATACCGTTCCAGTCCCTCGATCGCGTCCCGGGCCGCGGGCGTATCTTTGGCGCTGCCCTGCGCCAGCGTGCCGCGCCCGCCGCCCCGGCCATTGAGCGCGGTGTTCACCGCCTGCGCAAGCTCGCCCATATCGAGCCCGACGTCCGCGTTACCGGCAAGCACGTACTGCATCTGCCCGTTTTCCGCGGCAAGCAGCAGCGCGAGCATGCCGTGCTCCTCGCACAGCTTTAAAGCGAGCGGGCGAAGCTGCGCTGCGGGCAGCTCCGCGATGAGGCGCGCGATCAGCTTCCGCCTGCCGATTGCGGAGGCGCTTTTTAAAAGCTCGTCCGCAAGATAACCGGAGACCTTCGCATACAGCGCCTTGTTCTCCCGCTTTGCATTCGCGGCCTCCTGCTGCACCTTGTTTAGGGCGTCCAAAGCGGCCTCCGCCTTGCAGGAAAAGCTGCGCGCGATTGCGTCCACGATGTTCTGCTGCGCCTGCGCATGGATAAGCGCCCGCGTGCCGCACGCGAACGTCAGCCGTTCGCCGCCCTTGTAGTGCTCGTGCGCCGTCACCTTCACAAGGCCGATTTCGCCTGTCGCATTCACATGCGTGCCGCAGCAGGTGCAGCTGTCCCCGCCCGGCATGGCCACGATGCGCACCGTGCCGGTGAGGCCTGCCGCAACTTTCCTTAGCTGCATATTGTTGAGTTCCTCCGCTTCCACGTAGGTAAGCGTCACGGGCAGGTTCGCGTAAATGAGTTCGTTGGTGCGCCGCTCCAGCGCTTCCGCATCCCCGGGGCCGAGCGGCTTGTCGAGGTCGACCGTGCAGTAGCTTGCCGCCATGTGGAAGCCCACGTTTTTTGCGTCAAAAAGCTCCTTGGCCGCAAAGGAAAGTATGTGCTCGCCCGAGTGCTGCTGCATGTGGTCGAACCGGCGCGGCCAGTCGATAGAAACCTCCGCCGTGCTCCCTACGGGAATTGCTTCCGCGGTGCGGTGCAGTACGCGCTCGCCGTCCTCCGTCACGTCCAGCACGGCGATGCCGCCGATAAATCCCGTATCGTGCGGCTGGCCGCCGCCGGTGGGGAACAGCACGGTTTTATCGAGTTCCACGTCAAACCCGCCGCCCGCGGGCGTGCAGGCGATTACCTTCGCCTGTGCGGAGGTCAAATAACTGTCGTCCAGATAAAGCTTTTCCGTCATGCGTCTCTCCTTTACGTCGTCAAATCAGCCCCAGCGCGCGGAACAGGAATATCCACAGGAATATGCTTGCTACGGAAAACGCGGACGTAAACACCACGATCCCGCTTGCAAGCTGCCCGTCCCCCTTCATGGCGCAGGCCATGGGGTAGCTGCTCACCGCCGTGGGCGGCGTAAAAAGCATCATCAAAGCGAACAGCGGCTGGTCCCGGAAACCCAGCAGCACGCCGAGCGTCAGCCAGATAAGCGGCACGAACACAAGCCGGGAAAGCGTCGCGGCGGTGAGCGCGCGCCGGTTTTTCTTTGCGGAAGCGAACGTGAAGGACGCGCCCAGCACAAAGAAGGAAACGGGCGTCGCGCAGTCCGAAAGCGCCCATGCCGCCTTTTGCACGGCCGCCGGCAAAACGATGCCGCTCACGTTGCAAAGAAGGCCCGCCAGAATAGCGAGTATGAGCGGGTTGGTAACGATGCTTTTTACTATCTGCTTCCAGTCCGGCCTGCCGCCTTCAAACAGCTTTAAAGAAAGCACGGCGAGCACGTTGAACAGCGGGATCACAAAGGATACCAGCACCGTCACAATTGTGATATTCCCCTCCCCGTACAGGGAAAGCGCCACCGGAATGCCGAACAGCGCCATGTTGGAGCGGAATATGCCCTGTATCAGCACGCCCCGGCGCGGGTTTTCCGGCTCCAGGCGCGGCACGATCAGGTACAGCAGCACAAACGTCAATACCACCGCCGCCACCGCGAACGCTATGAGGGAAAGCATTTTTTGCGAAAACAGCGCGGAAAGGTCGCTTTCCGCCATGTTCCGGAACAGCAGCAGCGGCAGCAGGAGCCGGAATACCAGCCCGTTCGTAGCCTGCACCCAGGCGCCGTCAAGCCCGATGATCCGTTTGAACGCGTAGCCCGCAGCCATCATCAAAAACAGGGGGAGTACGATGTTCAGGGAAAGGAGAAAGCTTTCGTACATATCATACCATCCCAAACAGCCGACATTACAAACCAGTATACCACATTCCAAGGCCCCGCCGCCCGGGATTTCCATATATATAAGGAAAAGGGGTTGCAACCCAGGGGGCTTTTGGGGTATCGTAATACTTGCGGCCTGAGCGGCCGCGGCGTCACAAACCTACTAAAAACTGGGAGGATTGAAAACGCATGCATCAGCCGACACTGGTCATACTTGCCGCCGGGATGGGCAGCCGTTACGGGGGGCTCAAGCAAATCGACTCTGTGGACGAATACGGCAACATTATCATAGATTATTCGATATACGACGCCCTGCAGGCGGGGTTTTCACGCGTGGCGTGCATCATCAAAAAAGAGATCGAGCGCGATTTTCGTGAGGTCATCGGCCCCCGCATCGCAAAGCGGGCCGAGCTCGTTTACGCTTTTCAGGAACCGGATATGCTCCCCGCCGGTTTTACGCTTCCGGAAGGGCGCAAAAAGCCGTGGGGCACCGCCCACGCGCTGCTCTGCTGCAGGGACGTGGTGGACGGCCCGTTCGCCGTCATCAATGCGGACGATTATTACGGCAGATCCGCGTATTCCGCTATCCATTCATACTTAAGCGCGCCGCACGCGCCGGGCGAATACGCCATGGTCGGCTATTCCGTGGAGAATACCCTCACGGAGTACGGCGCCGTGACGCGCGGCGTCTGCGCGGCGGATGAAAAGGGGTATCTCAGAAACATCAAGGAATGCTCCGGCATCAAAAAATACGCCTACGGCGGCATGTATGAGGAAAACGGCCGCGAGATATTCATACCCAAGGGGACGCCGGTCTCCATGAACCTCTGGGGGTTCGACCCGAGCCTGTTCCAAAGTCTCGCCGCGGGCTTCCCGCCGTTTTTAAGAAAAGGGTTAAAGGAAAATCCGCTGAAATGCGAGTATTTGCTGCCCACGGCGGTGCACGACCTGATTTGTGCCAAAAAAGCGAGCGTGAAAATGCTCAAAAGCGAGGACGCGTGGTTCGGCGTCACCTATCAGGAGGACATGCCCGCCGTCCGCGCCGCCATCCGGGCGCTCAAGGAGCAGGGCATCTATAAAGAAAAACTCTGGGAAGATTAAATGTCGAAAAAGCGGCTTGCGCCGCTTTTTCGAGTTTTTGCGTACAGGGCTGACGTGGCAGCCCTGTACGCAAGGAGTCCGATTTGGCGTACATGCCGCCAAATCGGACGTATTTATATGGCTGCTTCTCAGTTTCTTGAGATTGCAGGGCGGCGGAGCGCCCTGCTGATATATAAATATGGTACCGTGCACGGAGCGTTATGCCTGCAAAGAGAAGGTCAATTCTGCTCCGCGTTTACGCCCTCCGGCTCGGCGATAGCTGCCCGCTTCGCTTTCTTATCCACGTTCTGGTTGTACAAAAGCCCCAGCAGCACCAGTACGCCGCCCGCGACTTTCCCGATGGAAACGCCGTATCCCATCAGCGCGTCCAGCACGATGCCGGAAGCGAGCTGGCTTATAAATATCAGCAATGTGAGCACATAGGCGGACATCCTGGGCGTAATGTAATTGGACACGAGCATGTTCAGAACGCCTATCATGCCGCCCAGGTACATGGCGATCGTAAACGGCTGCGCGATGCCGGAGGGCCTTGCGCCGCCCATAACGAAAAGCAGCAGCGCCGAGCCCAAAAGGCCCGTGACATAGTTGTAGAACGTGCTTTTGTAATTGCCGATACGCTCGGAGAGCCCCGCGTTGCACATGCGGGCGACGACGATCGTCCCCCCCGCGAGTATGCCCAGAAGAATATACATATTACCCTCCTAGAACAGCAGCATCATTGCGGCGCCCGCAGCAACTAAGCCCACGCCGATGAGCTTCTTTTTTTCAAACCGCACTTTCTTTGCGCCGAGCAGCCCCGCCGAGTCGATCACAAGCGAGACCGTGACCTGCCCGAGAAGGCTCAGAACCAGCGTCAGCGATACGCCCAGGTGCGAAAACGTCAGGTTGGTCAGCATGACGGTGGCGATGCCGATGACGCCGCCCAGGTACAAATGCCGGGGCTCGCTCAGGGTATGCTTTAAGCCCTGCTTTTTGATCATGAGCCACGCCCCGATGCACAAAAGGCCGACCGCGTGGATCAGAACCGTCGCGAAGGCGTTGCCGTACGCTTCGGAAAGCTGGCCGTTAAAGAGCATCATGACGGATATCAGAATGCCGCTGAGTATGGAAAGAACTCCTGCCACCGCTGTAACCTCCTTCTATAAAAAAAGCATACCGTATGCGCGTTGCGCAGCGGTATGACATATGTCATACTGGGTTCAAGAAATCGGAGGGAACGGGCATGCAAAAGGTGAAAAACGCGCAAAAGCTGCAATATTACAAAAACAGGCTGCTGCAGGCGGGGCCGGATTGCTTCCGGTTTCTCGCAAAGTATCCGTTTGAGCTGTTTTCCTTCGCGCGGGAGGACAACCTTTGCACCTATGGCGAGTCCATGCCATACCTGCTCCTGCTGATGGAGGGCAAGGCAAAAATCTTTTTGACGCTGGAAAACGGGAAGACGCTGCTTGTCGCCTTTATCGAGGCGGTGGAGCTTTTGGGCGACCTGGAGCTTTGTACGGACCGCGTCGCCCGCAATTCCGTGCGGGCCACGACGGAGGCGTATTGCCTTGGCGTCCCCATGGCTTACTGCGGGGACGTTATGCTCAAGGACCCGGTGTTTTTAAGGCTGATCAGCGGCGAGCTTGCGAAAAAACTGGACAACTGCGCCTCCACCTATGCTGTCAACATGCTCTATCCGCTTCCCTCGCGCCTGGCGGGGTACCTCCTCTATATGGAGGAGGATGGGTTTTTCAAAGAGAACCTTGGGGCGCTTTCGGAATACCTGGGCACAAGCTACCGGCACCTGCTGCGCGTGTTCCATGAGTTTCTGGAAAGCGGCCTCGTTGCCCGCGCGCCCGGCGGCTACCGGATACTGGACCGCGCGGCGCTCATGGAGCTGGCCGGGGGCGTATACGGGCAGGGCGTGTAAACCGGCGCCGCCAAATAAATAAATATTTACTCCGTTCCTCGTGCGCATTTCCTCTGGCGAACGCCAAAAAATCTGCTATACTGTTTTAAGGCATCTGCCCAATTGAAACGAACGAGGAACAACCATTTATGAAACCGGTCATAGGTATCACCCCATTGTATGATGTAAAAAAGAGCAGCGTCTGGATGCTGCCTGGCTATATGGATGGGATCGCGCAGGCGGGGGGCGTCCCCGTCATTTTGCCGTTAAGCGCCGAAGACGCGGATGTGGAGCGGCTGTTTCGCGTGATCGACGGCCTGCTGCTCTCCGGCGGGCCGGATATCGACCCGTCCTTTTACGGGGAAGAGAAGGATGAAAAGTGCGGCGAAATCGACGCCATGCGCGACGCGGTGGAGCAAAAATATTTCAATAAGGCCATGAGCCTGGATTTGCCGGTGTTCGGCATCTGCCGCGGGCTCCAGACGATCAACGTATTGATGGGCGGCACGCTGTACCAGGACCTGCCCTCCCGGTTCATAAGCCCCAATGCGGAAAACCACTGGCAGGGCGAGCCGCACGACGCCCCCACGCACAAGGTGACTCTGGTGCAGAGCTCGCCCCTGTACGCGCTCCTTGAAACGGATAAGCTGCCCGTCAACAGCTATCACCACCAGGGCATCCGCCAGCTGGCGCCCGGGCTTTTGCCTTCCGCCATCGCGGAGGACGGGCTGGTGGAGGGCATCTACGCCCCGCACAAGACGTTCGTGCAGGCCGTGCAGTGGCATCCCGAATTCTGCCTGAAAAAGGACGAACCCTCGCGCAAGATATTCCGCGCGTTCGTAAACGCCTGCGCCGAGAATAATTAAT
>DATMXR010000264.1:0-7663 GCA_035561315.1 Feifaniaceae bacterium | reverse complement strand
TTCATTATCCATCTTTCATTATTCATTCATATACATCAGGCTGCCCGGCCTGTACCAGCTCTGCCGGTACGCGTTGGGCGTGATGCCCTCGTGCTTTTTAAAGAGGTTGATAAAGTGGCTGGGGTTGTCCACGCCCACTTCGCTCGCGATCTCGGCGACGGAGCGGCTGCTGGTGCGCAGATACTCCTTTGCGTGGTTGAGCCGGGAGAGTATCAGGTATTCGTTGGGCGTAAAGCCGGTATGCCGCTTGAAAAGCTTCTGGAAGTAGTATTTATTGATGGAATAGCGGCGGGCAAGATCGTCCAGCGTGATGCGCTCGTTGTAGTGTTCCAGCAAGTACGCGCGCGCCTGCTGCACGCAGTCCGGCACGCCGGAGAACGCGCGCTCGGAAAGCGCGGCGTTGATGCACTCCACCATGATTACGGTGAGAAGGCCCGATGCCCGGATATCCGAGGAAACGCTGTTCTCTCCCGTGCGGTAGAACGAGATCAGCGAGCGTATGGCGGCGGTTACGCCGTTCGCGGGCGGCAGGGTGGCGACGGGGCTGCCGCTGTTGTGCTGCAGAAACAGCTCGTAATACTTCGCGCTTGTCGCGCCGTAAAAGTGCACCCATAGCACGCGCCATTCCTTCGTGCGGGGGGAGGTGTAGTAATGCTGCGGCTTCGTGCAGTCGATCCAGAATATCTGGTTGGGCTCCACCGTGTATTTTTCATCGCCGTATTCCAGCACGCCCTCGCCGCTGAGCGTGCATTTGATGAGGAAGGACGCAAGGTCCTCGCGGCGGGTATAGTACCGCTCGTGCGCGATAAAATCCCCCAATTCCTGCACATACGCCACCGAGCCCTTGATGGCCGTGCCCGGCGTTACGGTCAGCCAGATGGAGTCCGGATCCAGATCCAGCTGATAGCTGAGCTTGACGTCCGCCATGCGAGCCTCCTTTGTCAACATTCTGTGATAAATACACAACATAGGGGGATGAAATTGTCCCGCTGCAACGATATAATCATTATAAAGAAGCTTGAAACAGTGTGCAATATCATATTATGGAGCCCCACTTGCGGGGCATAATCTTTCTGAGGGCAACCGGGGACGCTGCCCGGGCCCAAATTTATTTTAGAGAGTTCAATCACAGCATGCGCTATGCCGTCCGGCATAGCAAAATTGTTGTCGATCAAAAAAAGGAGCATTGGGATGGAACGGTTTGCATGGAAGGCGCGGGTACTCCCCGGCAAGCTTACGGAATATGTCCGCCGGCACGATGAGATATGGCCGGAAATGACGGCGGTGCTCAATGAAGCGGGCATCCGCAACTATACCATATGGACCACGGGCGAGGATCTTTTCGGCTATTACGAGTGCGACAGCGTGGAATATGCCGCAAAAGTCCAGGCCGAAAGCCCGGTGGTGGATAAATGGAACGAGTATATGAAGGAAGTCATGGTGATGGAGATCGACCCAAACACCGGCACCGCGGTGCAGTTAAAGCAGGTCTTTTTCCACGGCTGACTTCTGGTTTGGATTTGAATCGGAAAGGATAGGCTTATGAACGAAAACAGGATATTACAGGGCTTTGCGTACGCAAAGGAGCAATATGCGGCGCAGGGCGTGGATGTTGACGCCGCAATTTTACGCGCGGACGCCGTTCCGGTTTCCATGCATTGCTGGCAGGGGGACGACGTGATCGGCTTTGACGGCGTAGGGGAGTTGACGGGCGGCATCGCCACCACAGGCAATTATCCCGGCCGTGCCCGCACGCCCGAAGAACTCAGGCAGGATATCGATGCCGCATTGGCGCTTATACCGGGCGAAACCAAGCTGAGCCTGCACGCCTCCTACGCCGAAAAAGGCGGCAGGGCGGTGGATAGGGACGCGTACACCATAAAGGAATTCCAGAACTGGGTGGATTGGGCGAAGAATAAGGGCATGGGGCTGGACTTCAACCCCACGTTCTTCTCCCACCCGAAGATGGATGATAATTTCACCCTTGCAAGCCGCAACGAAGGCGTTAGGCGCTTCTGGGTGGAGCACGGCAAGCGTTGCCGCGAGATCGGCTATGAGATGGCGAAGCAATTGAACAAGCCCTGCGCCATCAATTTCTGGATGCCGGACGGCTACAAGGACGTCTGTGCGGATACTTTAGCGCCGCGCGCACTCATGACAAAATCATTGGATGAAATATTCGCGGCCCCCATCGACGAAACGATGGCCCCCTGCTCCATCGAGAGTAAGCTCTTCGGCATGGGCGTGGAAAGCTACACCGTGGCCAGCCACGAGTATGCGCTTTCCTACGCGCTGACCCGCAAAAAGGCGTACACGCTCGACTCCGGGCATTTTCATCCCACCGAGGTCATCAGCGCCAAGCTTTCCGCGGTGCTGAGTTTCCTCGATAAGGTGTTGCTGCACGTGAGCCGCGGCGTCCGCTGGGACAGCGACCATGTCATCATATTCGACGACGAACTCCAGCGTATCATGGACGAAGTTTTATTGAACGGCTTTGAAAGCCGCGTATTCATCGGCCTTGACTATTTCGACGCGTCCATCAACCGCATTGCGGCGTGGGCGGTGGGCATGCGCAACGCCAGAAAGGCGATTTTGAACGCCGCGCTGGCGCCCGCCGGCGCCATCCGTACCGCGGAGGCGGAAGGCGATTATACAAAGCGCCTTGCGCTGCAGGAGGAAAGAAAGACGCTGCCGTTTGGCGCGGTGTGGGACTATTACTGCCTGACCCGCGGCAAGCCCGTGGGCGAAGACATGATCGGGAAGATCGCCGCTTACGAGCGCGGGGTGCTTGCAAGCCGCTAGGCACGCTTGCGCGGAACAGGAGGAAAACATGGAATACCTGCTGGAGCTGCAGGGGATATCAAAAACCTTTCCGGGCGTGAAGGCGCTGGACAACGTCCATTTTCGCCTGCAGGCCGGGGAGATTCACGCGCTGATGGGCGAAAACGGCGCGGGGAAGTCCACGTTCATCAAGGTGATTACGGGCGTGCATAAGCCGGACTGCGGCGAGATCATACTGGACGGCAAGCCCGTCTCCTTCAGCGATCCCAAGGAGGCGACGGCGCAGGGCATCGCCGCGATCTACCAGCATGTGACCTGTTACCCCGACCTTTCCGTAACGGAAAACATATTCGTGGGCCACGAGCTGATTCACGAAAAAACAAAGCGCATCGACTGGAAGCGGATGCACAGCCTGGCCGAAGGCTTTTTAAAGCAGCTGGGCTCGGATATCGACCCGCGCACCACAATGGGCGGGCTTTCCGTGGCGCAGCAGCAGATCGTGGAGATCGCCAAGGCGCTTTCCATCAACGCCCGCATCATCATCATGGACGAACCCACGGCGGCGCTTACAAAGCGCGAAAGCGAGGAGCTTTACCGCATCACGAAGCAATTGAAATCCGAGGGCAAGGGGATCATATTCATTTCCCACCGCTTCGAGGATATGTACCGCGTGGCGGACCGCGTGACGGTGTTCCGGGATTCGAAGTATATCGGGGACTGGGAAGTCAGCGAAATCAGCAACGAAAAGCTCATATACGCCATGGTGGGCCGCGAATTGAAGCAGATGTACCCGCCGAAAGTCAACGAAATCGGCGAAGAGGTCCTGCGCGTGGAAGGCCTCCACAAGACGGGCTATTTTTCGGATATCAGCTTCGACGTGCGCGCGGGCGAGATCGTGGCCATTTCCGGCCTCGTGGGCGCGGGGCGCAGCGAGGTCTGCGAGGCGATATTTGGGGTTTGGCCGTATGACGCCGGGCGCGTCTACCTCCACGGCAAAGAAGTCAAAATCAGGTCCCCCCGCCACGCCATGGACCTGGGCATAGGCTACTTGCCCGAGGACAGGCAGAAGCAGGGCCTGATCCTCGACTGGTCCATCGGCAAGAACATCACGCTGGGCACGCTCAGGCAGCACTCCACCAACGGCATCTTAAGCGTCCGGCGCGAGGAGGAAACGGCGAACCGCCTAAGTAAGCTCGTGCATGTCAAGGCGCAGGGCATAGAGGACCTCGCAAGCTCGCTTTCGGGCGGCAACCAGCAGAAGGTCATCGTGGCGAAACTGCTTGCGTCCGAGCTCAAGGTGATATTGCTTGACGAGCCCACAAAGGGCGTGGACGTCGGCGCGAAGTACGCGATATACGAAATCATGCGCGAACTGAGCGCGCGGGGCATCGGCATCATTATGGTTTCCTCCGAAATGCCGGAGGTGCTGGGCATGAGCGACCGGGTGGTGGTCATGCGCGAGGGCAGGGTCACCTGCACCCTCAATACGGGCGAGACCACGCAGGAGGCCATACTCGAGGCGGCCATGGTGGCTCCCGGCAAACGGGATAGAGCCGTTTAAGGGAGGAAATATGAACGAAACAAAGCAGAAAAAAAGAGGGCTGGGAAGCTTCCGCGAGCTGGGGCTGGTGGTGTTCATCATCGTCCTGTGCGTAATCGTGCAGATATTGAACCCCAGCTTCCTCACGCCCAAGAACATAGACAACCTTCTGACCAATACGGCCATCATCATCATACTCTCCATCGGCATGATGGTGGTCATACTCACCGACGGCATCGATCTTTCCATAGGTGCTACCATCGCGCTGACCGGCATGGTCGTGGCGCTGCACATCAAAAACGTTCCGGAATTGAGCCCGGTCATCGCGGTGCTCGAGGGCATCGCCGCGGGCATCGTCTGCGGGGCGATCGTGGGCGTGCTGGTGGCGAAGGTCAACGTGCTTCCCATCATCGCGTCGCTCGGCATGTGCTATGTGTACCGCGGCGCAGTGTTCCTGATTTCCGGCGGCCAGTGGGTCAGCGCCCACCAGATGAGCGCGCAGTTCAAGGGCATGGCCACGGGCAGCGTGCTGGGCATCAACAACCTCGTGCTCATCGCGCTTGCGGTGTTCCTCGTCGCCGTCTACTTCCTGGGGTATACGCGCACCGGCCGCAGGTTTTACGCGGTGGGCTCCAATACGGAGGCGGCGCGCATATCCGGCATCAGCGCAAGCTCCACCAAATGGCTCGCCTACACCATCATGGGGGGCCTGGCGGGTCTTGCGGGCGTGCTGTGGGTTTCTAAATTCGCTTCCGCGCAGCCCGATACCGCAACGGGCTACGAGGTCAACATCATCGCGGCATGCGTCATAGGCGGCGTTTCCATATCGGGCGGCTCCGGCAAGGCCGTGGGCGTGCTGCTGGGCTCGCTTCTCATAGGCATCATCAACAACGCTTTGCCGCTCATCAATATTTCGGAATTTTCCAAGAACGCCATTCAGGGCACCATCATACTCGGCGCCGTCATACTCAATACCCTCGTCAAACGCAGGGCGGAATGGCAAACGCTTGTAAGGAGGAAACTCTAATGGAAAACAAAGCGTCGGGCGCCCTCTCGCTCAAAAAAAGCCTCGGCAGCTACGGCTGGGAATGGATGCTCTTAGGCATATTCATTCTCATTAACATCATGAATTCGCTCATCTCCCCGTATTACCAGCTCGGCCAGATGCTCGACGCCACGAACGCGTTCCTGGACAAAGGGTTCTTAGCCATGTCCATGGCGTTCGTCATCGTGACGGGGTATATCGATATCTCCGTCGCCTCCATCGTGGCGCTCTCCTCCGTGGTCATGGCCGTTTCCTACAACGCGGGCGTGCCCATGGGGCTCGCGATTGTCATCTGCCTTTTGACGGGCGCGCTCTGCGGCGCGTTCAACGGCTTCCTGCTCAATAAATTTAAAGAGCTTGCGCCCATGATCGTGACGCTTGCCACCCAGATCATCTACCGCGGCGTCGCGCTCATCATACTGGAGGACCAGGCCTCCGGCAATTTCCCGGACTGGTTCGATTTCCTGGGCTGGGGCATGGTAGGGCCCTTCCCCTGCATGCTCATCGTATTTGTGGTGATATTCGCGCTGTTCGCATTCGTCATGCACAAGACCAACTACGGCCGCATGCTCTACGCCGTGGGCAAAAACAAGGTGACCTGCCGGTTTTCGGGCATCGACGTGGACCGCGTCGTGTTTATAAACTTCATGCTCAACGGCCTTATGGCGGGCGTCACCGCGCTGTTTTTAACAAGCCGTATGGGCTCCACGCGCCCCAATGTCGCGGTCGCGTATGAAATGGACGTCATCGCCATGGTGGTGTTGGGCGGCATCTCCACCGCGGGCGGCAAGGGCAGGATGGGCGGCGTGCTCATCTCCATATTCATCGTGGGCCTCATCCGCTACGGCCTCGGGCTCATCAACATCAACGCGCAGGTGCTCATGATGGTCGTCGGCGGCCTGCTGGTGCTGGCCGTCGCCATTCCCGAGCTCATGCAAAACCGCAGGCGCAGGCAGCACTTAAAGAGTGTGGAGCGCGCGCTCGCCAAACCGGAATGACCCAAAGTTCCCAACGAATTCTGTTTCGCGCCGAAAAAGCGCGATAAATAACATCAGGAGGAAACATTCATGAAAAAGGTTCTCGCTTTCTTGCTGACACTCACCATGGTGTTCGCCGTGGCCGCATGCTCGCCCGCAGGCGGCGGCGCAGGCGGTGCGAAGAAGTACGCCATCATCGTGAAGAGCACCGGTAACCCCTACAACGACAAGGAAGCCGCGGGCTTCGAGGAAGCCTGCAAGGAAATCGGCGTAGAATGCATCATCAAGGCTCCCGCGAACCCCACCGCCGAGGACCAGATCGCAATGATCCAGGAACTCATTTCCCAGAAGGTCAGCGGCATCGCCATCGCGGCCAACGATTATGACGCGCTGGAGAACGCCCTCAAAAAGGCCAAGGACGCCGGCATCGCCGTAGCGACCGTGGACTCTAACGCCAACCCCAACAGCCGCCAGACGTTCGCGAACCAGGCCGACACCGTGCAGATCGGCAAGACCCTGGTGGAGACCGCGTTTGACCTCACCGGCGGTTCCGGCCAGTTCGCCATACTCTCCGCCACCGCGCAGGCCGCCAACCAGAACGCCTGGATCGCGGAAATGGAAAAGGCCCTCACCGATCCCAAGTATGCCGATCTCGAGCTTGTGAAGATCGCCTATGGCGACGACCTGCGCGACAAGTCCGTTTCCGAGACCGAAGGCCTGATCCAGAGCTTCCCGGACCTCAAGTGCATCATCGCGCCCACCACCGTGGGTATCGCGGCCGCTTCCAAGGTCGTTATCGACCAGGGCCTGTCCGATAAGATCAAGGTCTCCGGCCTGGGCCTCCCCTCCGAGATGGCCGAGTACATCGAGCAGGGCGTCTGCCCCTACATGTACCTGTGGAACCCCATCGATCTCGGCTACCTGACCGGTTACATCGTGGACGCGCTGGCTAATAAGACCATCACCGGCGCGGAAGGCGACGCCTTCAAGGCCGGCCGCCTGGGCGATTACAAGGTCACCGCGGCTGCCGACGGCGGCACCGAAGTCCTCTTGGGGCCTCCGTTCGCCTTCACGCCCGACAACATCGGCGAGTGGAAGACCGTCTATTAAGCTAAAAACCAAATACGTTTCCTGATGGGGGCGGGCTTGTAAGCCCGCCCCCGGTGATTTATACTGGTTGGAAAGAACCCCACACGTTTATCGAAAGAATAAAGGAACAGCAAGAGGAAGGATCATGGATCAGTTTTTTATAAAAAACAAACAGGCGCTCGAAGCCTTTTCCAAAATGTCGCGGCAGGCGGGCGCCCGCGCGGACTATGT
>DATMXR010000263.1:0-4490 GCA_035561315.1 Feifaniaceae bacterium | reverse complement strand
CTTCACGCCGTTTTCCGCAAGGGTTTGCACCAGTTTGTCATAGACGTCCATGGAGCCGCCGGCCAGGCAGCCCGTTCCCGCGCATACGAATATCTTTTTTTCCTGGGCGGCGAGTGCGTCCCGGCAATCCCGGCGCAGCCGAATGAGATCCTCCCTGTTTTTGAGCATGCTACAGCCCCCCCTTCAATGCGCCGATCAGTTCGGCGGCCTTGTCGGGCGTCATGCCGGGGTGGACCTTGTCGTTGACGGTGAGCGCGGGCGCAAGCCCGCAGGCGCCAAGGCACGCGACCGTCTCCAGCGTAAAGGAGAGGTCGTCGGAGGTCCGCTTTTCCTCCGAAAGGCCGAGCTCCTTGCGGAGCCGGTTCAGTATGGGAATGGATTTACGGATATGGCAGGCCGTGCCGTCGCAGACCTTGATGACGAATTTCCCCTTCGGCTCCAGCGAAAAGTTCTCATAGAATGTCGCCACGCTGTAGATTTTCGCTTCGCTCACGCCGAGCCGTTTGGAAAGATAGGGGAAGACCCCGCGGGGCAGGTAACGGTATGTCTCCTGCACGCTTTGGAGGATCGCGATGATCGCGCTGGGGCTTCGCCCGTGCGCGTCGATCACACGGTCCAATTCCTCATAATTCACGGTTGGGTTCATAGCAGACGTCCTTCCTCGAAATTTTATATCAATCGTTAAAAGTAGCTGATCTTGACGCGTTTGCCCATGCGTTTTAAGCACTGCGCAAGCTCCTCCACCAGATTCATCTTGATGCTGAAGCCGATCGGCAGGCTGGGGTTCTGATGCGCGGGGTTGACGGCCCGCCCTACAAAAAAGTTGATGTCGGTCGCCTCCGCGAAAAGGAGCCTTGCGATCAGCGAGGCCCCGTCCCCGCGATAGGCCCAGCTCTCGTACTGCTCGTTGTTCAAAAGGTAATCCTTTGCGTACGCGAGCACCTTGCTTGTCGTTATGACGCCCTCGGTCACAAGGTCCACACCCTCTATTTTCGCCGTGGGCGGGATGTCCGGGTCGATATATACGGTGCTTGCGTCGAGCGGTTTATGGAGATACTCCGCAGCGAGGTTGGAGGTGGTGCCTCCGCAGACGATGCGTTTCCCCACTTTGGAAAAAAACAGCGACATCATTTTCTCCGTATCGTCCGGGTCGGCGGGCGGGCCGATCATGACGTTCACAGGCTCCCTGCGCCGGACCTTCACGGTGCAGACCGTGGTATCGTCGCCCGGCCTGCCCTCATACAGGGCCGAACATTCGCCGAGCAGTACGGAGCTGATGGTCTTGGCGGTCAGCTCTTTGCGGTATGCCCTCTCCATAAAGCCGACGATATCGGCGTGCCGCCAGCCGAAATTCAGCTTCAGGCCCACTCCCGCGTGGACCACCCCGTCGCTGAAGGCGATAAAGGTATCGTCCTCCCGGAGGCGCACCCTGGATTTATAAATGGTCTTGCCGCCTATGGTCTCGGACAGTTTCGGGAGCGCCGCGCTTTTCCCGTTTCGAAGCAGTATGACGTCCGGATTGTCGTACTGGATGATTTCCGCCTCCAGATTGTCCTTGATCTGGATGATGGTGAATGTGGAATACGCCACCTGCCGCACCTTGCAGATCGGGAGCGTTGAGGCGATGGTGGATACGCAGTCCTCCAGGGTCATGGCGTTCGCCATCATGGTGGAGATGATCTTGGCGGTCAGCGTGGAGAGTATGCTTGCCTTCACGCCGCTGCCCAGGCCGTCCGCCAGCACGACGATGGTCGAATCCTCCCCGCCGGAGGTGATCTCCACATGATCCCCGCAAAGCTGCTCGCCGTATTTGTTGAGGCTGACGTAACCGACGTCCGTGCAAAGATTATTCATTGCCGAACGACTCCTTGAGCTTGGTCAGGGCGATCTTTGTCTCCGCGGTGGTCTCGCCCAGAAGCGACGCGACCTCCTGGACGACGCGCATCTGCTTCTCAATGACCCTGTCCGCGGTCTCGAGCGTCTTTCTGCCCATGGCCTCCTTGCTCGCGCGCTGCTTCGCCTCCTCGGTCACGTCGCGCATGAAGCAGATGAGGATATGGTAGCTCTTGTCGTAAACGATGGTCTGGTCCACATACTTCTGATAATCGGCAAGGTACACGCGCTGGTCGCGGATGCTTTTGCCGTTTAAGTACGCGTCCAGAAACGGCGTCGGGTCCAGAACGCGCACAACATGGTCCCCAAGCACGTCCTTGGGGCCCTGCAGGTTCATAAGATTGCAGGCGGCCATGTTGATCTGCTGCACCTCGAGCGCCTCGCTGAGCACGAATATCGCGTTGGGCGAATTGTGAATGATCGTATCCGAAAAGGACTCCGCCTTTTCCTTGAGGTAGGGGAGGCACATGCTAAGATCCGCCTTGCCCAGAAGCACGGCCCTCGCCTTGTCCCGGCAGGAATTATAGCCGCAGCTGCCGCAGTTGAGTTCATGCTCCGGCTTCGTCTTTCCCATTTTTTGCAGGACTTCCTCGATCGCGGCGTCCCCGAACGCGCACTCCCGCACGGCAAGCGGCGGAAGCGTCTTCTGAAGTTCGGTTTTGTTCGGCGCGCGTACGGCAAAATCCTTTTTCCCCGCGTAGCCGGTTACCAGCATATAATCAAGGACCGTCGCCCGGTGGGTTTTGTCCATCGCGGGGCCGCCGACGCAGCTTCCCGTACAGGCGGACATTTCAATAAAGCAGTGATGGATATTGTGGCTCAGCACATCCTTTATGGCATGCACGCAGTTCTCTATCCCGTCCACGGACAGGTAGGTATAGTCCGGCCTGTCGCAGGCCATCGTGCGCAGGATCCCCCCCGCCACGGGGAAAAGCCGCGCGCGGCTTTCTTCGTTCCGGTCCTCGATATACGCAAGCGCAATGCCTTCCTCGCTGAGCCAGAGCGATAATTCCTCGAATGTCAGCACGCAGTCCACGGGGCCGGGATACTGCTCGGCTTCGGACTTTTTTGAAATGCAGGGCCCGATGAATATTGTCTTCGCGCCGGGATACCTGCGCTTGATATCCATGCAGTGCGCCTGCATGGGTGAAACCACACCCGCCAAAAACGGGAGCGCCTTCGGGTAATGCTTCTGGATCAGAAGGTTGACCGTAGGGCAGCAGGAGGAAATCAATACGTCCCGCGTTCCCTGCGCGATCATGCGCTCATACTCGTTCTTGACAAGCGTCGCGCCCGCGGCCGTTTCCTCCACGCCCGCGAACCCGAGCTTTTTTAGGGCCTGCTCCATGGAGCGTATGGTGACGTTTTGATAATTCGCCACAAAGGAAGGCGCCATGCTCGCGAAAACGGGGGTCCCTTCTCGCAGCAGCGCCCTTGCTTTGGGAAGGTCGTTGCGGATCTCCTTTGCGTTCTGCGGGCATACCACGAAGCATTGCCCGCAGAGGATGCATTCCTCGCTGACGATATTGGCCTGGGCGTCGGAAAAGCGTATGGATTTCACCGGGCATTGCCGGATGCATTTGTGGCAGTTCTTACAGTTCGATTTCTTGAGTTTCAAACACTCGTCCACGGGAGTCCTCCTTGCCGGGCACTTGGGAATGGGGTGCCGTCGCGGTATGCGGGCGGCTATGCGGAAGGTTCTTCAAGGCGCTTTACCACCTCGTCTTCAAAGAAAGCCGCGACGTTCCCCGGCTTTAGCGGGAACAGCTCCCCGTCGACCTTCACGCTGACGCCGTTTGTGCAGTTGCCCATACAAAACGCGCCGCACAGCTCGATACGGTCTTCCAGTTTTCTTTCGGCCACAAGGGCCTGCAGCTGTTCCACAACCAGCCTGGAACCTTTGAGGTGGCAGGAGCTTCCGATGCAAACCGTGATCTTCATACGCGCTCCTATTCCAGCTCAAGCAGCTGCTCGGACAGATGCTTTGACAGCACCGCGAGCGAACAGGCCAGGTTCTCATTCTGCACCAGGACATGCCCCGGCGTCTTCAGGCGCACATGCGCAAAGTTCAAAACGGCGAGCACCCCGCTTTCCACCAACCTGTCGCAGACAGCCTGCGCTTCATGCTCGGGGACCGTGATGATCCCGAGGCGTATCTTCATCCGGCTGCATAAATCTCCAAGCTTGTCCGCGGAAAGGATAGGCTTGCCGTTGACGGCGGAGCCGATCAGGGAGTCGTCGGTATCAAACGCGGCGACGATATCGAGGCCGTATTCCGAAAATCCCCCGTAGGAAAGCAGCGCCCGCCCGAGGTTCCCCGCGCCTACGAGAACGGCGCTGTTGCTGTCGCCATACCCCAGAAACTGCTCGATATCGAATATCAGGTCCCGCAAAATATAGCCGACCTTCGGCCTGCCCCCGCCGCTGACCAAAGCGAGGTCCTTTCTGACCTGCACGTCGTTGAGGCCCAGCCCTTCGGCGATGGACGTCGAGGAAATGTTCAATGCGCCCTCTCTGGGCAGGGATTTCAGATAGTTCAAATAAACCGGAAGGCGCTGGAGGGCCTGTACGGAAATTGCCACCGCGGGTCTCTTGTC
>DATMXR010000262.1:0-11186 GCA_035561315.1 Feifaniaceae bacterium | reverse complement strand
GAAGCGGGCCTTGCGGGCGCCGCCCGCGCGGGGGCCTTTTCTTTGACCGGCTCATTCATTGGCTCGTCGGCCGGCTCGTCCGCGTAAAACGCGGGTTCTTCGGGCGGGGGGATAAGATCCTCCGTTTCCCAGGGAGGCGCGTCCCGCGGCGCTTGCGGCGCGGATTGCGGCCGTACGGGCTGCGGCGCGGCAGGAGCGGGGGATACGGGCTGTTGGGCGGCCGCCGGGGCGGCGTTGAGCTTCGCCTCCAATTGCGCGATCCGCTCCTGCAGCGCGATGAGCGCGCCTTCGTCCTCCGGGCGGCAGATGCGCACCAGCATGGCCTCCAGCAATACGCGCGGCTGGCGCAGCCACTTCATTTCACTTTGGGATTTTGTAATAAGCTCCAGCGCACGCAGCAGCCGCTCCTGGGAAGCGGCTTCCGCCTGCGCCCGGTAGCGGGCCATGGTTTCCGCCGTGCAGTCCAAAAGCTCACGGCAGTCCCCGCACGCTTTTGCAAGCAGCAGCGCCCGCAGGTGCTGGGCAAGGTCCTGCGCGAACACGCCCATGTCGCGTCCGCTGCGCACAAGCGCGTCGAACTGCGTGAGCGCGCGGGCGGCGTCGCCTTTTATCAGCGCGTCCGCCATGTCAAACAGGAAATCCTGCTGCATGGAGCCGAGCACATCGTAAACGTCCTTTTCGCTCACATGCCCGCCGCAAAACGCAAGGCATTGGTCGGCAAGGCTCAAAGCGTCCCGCATGCCGCCGTCCGCCGCGCGGGCGATGGCTAAAAGCCCGCCTTCCTCGATCACGGCGCCCGCCTCGGCCAATACGCCCTGCAGCACGCCCACCATGTCCGAAAGCGCAAGCCGGTGGAAATCGAACCGCTGGCAGCGGGAGATGACGGTGGGCAAAATTTTCTGCGGCTCGGTCGTGGCCAATAAAAACAGCACATGCGCGGGCGGCTCCTCCAGCGTCTTTAGCAGCGCGTTGGAGGCGGCGTTGGAAAGCATGTGCACCTCGTCGATGATATAGACCTTGTAGCGGAGCTGCAGCGGCGTAAAGCGCACCTTTTCAAGCAGCGCGCGCATATCGTCCACGCCGGTGTTGGAGGCGGCGTCGATCTCTATGATATCCACCGCGTCCTCCTCCAGGGAGTGGCGGCAGGCCTCGCAAACGCCGCAGGGCTCGCCGTCCGCGGGGGAAAGGCAGTTGACCGCGCGCGCGAATATCCGTGCGATACTCGTCTTGCCCGTTCCGCGGGAACCGCTGAAGAGGTACGCGTGCGCGTAGCGTCCCGAGACCACCTGGTTTTTTAGTATGGTGGTGATGTGGTCCTGCCCTTTGACGTCCAGAAACCGGCGTGGCCGGAACCTGCGGTACAGCGCCTGATACGACATAATTCCTCCTAAGCCCCGTTCAAAACGAAGGGATACTCTATTGAATATTGTACCATCGCGGTCCCCGCATGTAAAATGCCGTACGGCGGATTCAAAAAAGAAAGACGGGAGAAATACTTGCACAATCCGCAATGTGCGCCTAAAATAGCTTCAACGGCAGTATTGAATACATATCCATATCAAAAAGATATTAAGGAGAATTTGAATGGCGAAGTTTGCAAAGCGGATGGACCATGTATCCGGCAGCGTGATCCGTGAGATACTCAAGCTGATGGGCGACCCGGAGATCATTTCCTTTGGCGGCGGCAATCCCGCCAAAGAATCCTTCCCCATCGACGTCGTGGAGCAGATCGCCCATGAGGTGCTGGAGAAAAACGGCGCGAACATCCTCCAGTACGGAACCACGGAAGGCTACGATCCGCTGCGCGAGTCCTATCTGACGCATATCGCCCGGCCCAAGGGCGTTACGGCGGGGGAGGACAGCGTGCTCACGCTCACCGGCTCCATGCAGGGCGTGGATCTCGCGGCCAAAGTGTTTGTGGATCCCGGCGACGCCGTGCTTGTGGAATCGCCCACGTTTTTAGGCTCGCTGCAGGCGTTCAACAGCTATCAGGCAAACTGCGTGCCGGTCAATATGGACGGCGAGGGCGTGGACCTCAACGACCTGGAGGATAAAATCCGCGTTTACCGGCCCAAGCTGTTTTATGTGATCCCCACGTTCCAGAACCCCACGGGCAAGACGCTGGGCGCACAAAGGAGGAAGGCAATCGCGGAGCTTGCCTCGAAGTACGATATCATCGTGATCGAGGACGATCCGTATTGCGATCTTCGGTATACCGGCTCGCCCGTGCCGCCCATCAAGACGTTTGACAAGACCGGCAACGTCATACTGCTCAACAGCTTCAGCAAGATCCTTTCGCCGGGGCTTCGCGTGGGCGTTTCGGTGGCGGCTCCCGAGATCACGAGGAAGCTGACCGTAGCGAAGCAGAGCAGCGATACGCATACCTCCAACCTGACCCAGGCCATCGCGGATACGTTTTTGCGCCGGGGGCTTCTGCCGGGGCACTTAAACAACATCATCCCCATGTACGCGGAGCGGCTCAACGCCATGCTCGGGAGCGCCGAGGCGTATTTCCCCGCGTCCTTCCGCTGCACGAAGCCGGAGGGCGGCCTGTTCGTATGGGGCGAGCTGCCGGGCAACCCGGACGTCCCCGCCATGCTCAAACGGGCGACAGCTGAATTCAAGGTGGCGTTTATCCCCGGCCAGCATTTCTTTGTAAAGCCGGACAGCATGGGGCAGAACACCATGCGGCTCAACTTTTCCTCCGCCACGCCCGAGCGCATCGCAATCGGTATGGAGCGCCTGGGCAGGCTGGTGAAGGAAAGTATATAACAATCGTTTGGGTTCTTAGGGCCGTTACGGCCCTAAACGGAGGTTTGGGGGGACGTAGCCAAGCGCCGCCTGCGGCGGATGAAGCGAGGCGCAGTCCCAGTGAGCAAAGGGGCATAAATTGTGCGGCAATTGCGAACTGTGGGGTCAGAGCCTCCAACGTGTCTTTTGGATATATTAAGTGCGGCTGCCGGTTTTCCGGCAGCCGCTCTTTCATTAAAACTTATTCTGTGGCACTTTTTCGAAATTAGCTGCAGCGCCCTTCGCGCGCGGGCCGCTTCTGGCAGGCCATTTCCTGCACGATCATCAGGCACTCGCCGAAACGCTGGAAGTGGTTGATTTCGCGCTGGCGCAAAAAGCGCAGGGGGTCGAGCACGGCGGGGTTATCCGTCAGGCGCATCAGGTGCTCGTAGGTCGCGCGGGCCTTCTGCTCCGCGGCGAGGTCTTCGTGGAGGTCCGCAATGGGGTCGCCCGTGCATGCGATATACGCGGCGGTAAAGGGAACGCCGTTGGGGTCGGAGGGGAATACGCCGCAGTCGTGCATGGTATAGAACCCTTCCAGCCCCGCCGCCCTTAACTCCGAGGCGGTAGCGCCACGCATGCACTGATGGATCATAGTGCCTATCATTTCCCAGTGAGCTAATTCTTCCGTCCCGATATCGTTTACCGTTGCACGGACTCGGTTATCCGGCATAGAGAAGCGCTGTGTCAGGTACCGGACCCCTGCGGCAAGCTCTCTTTCGGGTCACAAACAACAAAACGCTCCATACCGGAAAAGCGCATGCCCGGGATATCCGGTTCGATCACCAGCGCATACGCGCCCGCTTCATTCGGGATGGGCTCTATCCGTATTTGCTTCACCAGGCAGCGGATCAATTCTTCCAGGATTTCGGGCGTATGCAGGGCGGCGTTTTCCGGAATTTTTTGGAGAAGGTCGCCGCCCTTTCCGCTTATCTGCCGTTCCTGTACGGCAGATTGCTTTTTCCGCTCCTCAAGCGTTCGCAGCTTCCCCGTGATCTCCTCGTCCAAAGCGCGGTAGTCCGCGTCCCGTATCACACCGTCCATCCAGCCCTTCAAAAGCTTCGCCTTTTTGTTTTGAAGCTGCGCCAGCCGCTCGTCCGTACCGGCCGGTTCGGAATATCGGGCGGAAAACGCGTCCTGCACCGCGTCCGCCAGGGAGAAATCCGGGCTTTCATCGATCAGCGCCGCAAAAACGCCGCGCATCAGGGCGTCCAGCCGGTCCGTATATAAAAGAGGCGCGGCGCAGCGAGCGGGCCGTTCCGGCCGCTTGTAGCAGGCGCAGCGCCAATACCCGCGCTTTTTCAGCACGCCGTCCGCAAACCATTGCTGCTGCGCGCGCTGATAATTGCACCGGTGCTCCGCGCAAAAGAGCTTTCCCGTATACGGGTATTTGCCGCCCGCTTTTTGCGCGCCGCAATCAGCGCCCTCCATGAATTTTTTGCGCAGGCGGGCCACTTGCCTTGCGGCCTCCCATTCCTCCTCCGTGACGAGCGGGGGCACGCGGGCGGGGTCGAAATGCAGCAGCCATTCCTCCGGGGGGCGGTACCGTTTTTTTAAACTGCGGTAGGAAAGCGTCACGGATTTCCGGCTTACGATATAGCCCTTGTACAGCGGGTTTTCAACGATGCGGCGTATGGTGCCGGGATGGTACATGTTCCCGCTGCGGTTGACATAGCCTAAGGCCTTAAGCTCCTGGGCGATGGTCCGCGTGCCGGCGATATTTTCCGCATAGCGCCGGTAAATATATTTTACGGCCGGGGCGGTCTCCGGGTCGATATCATAGCCGTTTGTTTTGTCGTTGAACACATACCCGATGGGCGCCGTGGCCCCGTGCCGCTTTCCGGCCTCCTGCGAGCGCTTCCAGCCGAACTTCACGCGTTCGGACAGCCTGCGCGATTCCTCCTGCGCGACGGTCGCCATAATGGCGAGGCGGAATTCGGAATCCGCCTCCATGGTGTTAAGGCCCGTGTCCTCGAACAGCACGCCCACGCCATGGCGCAGAAGCTCCCGGGTGTAGGCGATGGAATCGAGGAGGTCGCGCGCAAAGCGGGAGACCTCCTTTGTCAATATGAGGTCGAACGCCCCGGCTTTTGCGTCCGCCACCATGCGCAAAAACTCCGTCCGTTTCTTTGTGGAGGTGCCCGTCACGCCTTCGTCCACATAGCCCGGTACGAAGGTCCACGCCGGGTTGGAGCGCATTTTCTCTTCAAAATACGCCTTTTGGTTATTCAGGCTGTTTCGCTGCTCGTCCCGGTCCGTGCTGACCCGCGCGTAATACGTCGCCCTCAGCGGGATATCCGCCAGCCGCCTCCCCAAAAGGAGCTGGGCGCGTATGTCTTCAATGGACGCCCTCATCGTTCATATTCCCCGGCCATCCGCTCTTTTTGCGCGTCGTAGCCGTCCAATAGATCAAGCTGCGCAAGGCAGCGCATGTAAACGGGCTCGGGAAGAACGCCCTGCGCCTTGAGGGCCCTGAGCATAACGAGCCGCATAAGCGGATGGCTCCATTTAAGCCTTTCTTCGGGAACGGGGTACTCTATAACGATGCGTCCCATATACGGCCTCCCACGGACTTGATACTGCCATATTTATGAGGGGATACCGTTGTCCTAGAAGAATACCGTTCAAGCAATACATGGATGGACGGAAGTCATCAAAAAAGGTATAATGGTGCGGTCGGAAATATAAGGGAAAGACAAGGCGACTCAAGATGAATGCGCTTGCAAGGCTGCTGAAGAACATGTCTCCTCCCAGGATGATCGCCGTCAGCTTCCTGGCTGTCATCGTACTCGGCGGCCTCCTGCTGTGCCTGCCGGTTTCCCATCAGCCCGGGGTGGAAGTGGCCGCGCTGGACGCGTTTTTCACCGCCGTCTCGGCGGTCTGCGTCACGGGCCTGGTCACGCTTGTCACCGCCACAACATGGAGCGTATTCGGCAAGTTCGTCATATTGCTTCTCATCCAGATCGGCGGGCTCAGCTTAATCACGATATTTACCTATTTCGTTGTCCACCTTGGGAAAAAGGTGACGTTAAAGGACCGCCTTACGGTGCAGGCCACGTTCAATGTCAACGATCTGAGCGGCATGGTCCGCCTGGTCCTGATGGTGATCCGCGGCACGTTCCTTTGCGAGGGCCTGGGCGCGCTGATTCTGACAGTCTTCTTTTTGGATAAGGGCTTCGTCTGGTACGACGCGCTCGCAAACGGCGTGTTCCATTCCGTTTCCGCTTTCTGCAACGCCGGGTTCGATATACTTGGGGAATACAGCCTTATGCCGTACGCGACGGAACCCGTTCTTAATTTTGTGGTGATGGGCCTTATCGTAACGGGCGGCATCGGCTTCTCTGTATGGCGGGACATACGCCTGAAGATCAGGTACAGGATCAAACCGGATATCAAAAAAAAGCACAGCCTTTCGCTGCACTCCAAGCTCGCGCTCATTATGACCGCGGCCCTCATTCTGCTGGGCGCTCTCTACTTTTTGATCGCGGAGTACGACAACCCGGAAACCCTGGGGCCGCTTTCGGCCGGAGGGAAAGTCATGTGCGCCTTCTTTCAGTCCGTTACGCTGCGCACGGCCGGTTTCTTTACCATAGCGCAGAACGGGCTGAGCGAGACCTCTAAGATGGTGTCCAGCATACTGATGCTCATAGGCGGTTCGCCCGGCGGAACGGCGGGCGGTATGAAGACCGTTACCGTCGCCATCGTGCTTCTAAGCGTCTGGAGCGCGCTCAGCGGCAGGCATACTATATTCGGGTTCGGAAAGACGCTGCCCACGTTCACGCTGCTGCGGGCGCTGACCATTATCGTGATCATGCTGCTGATATGGCTGGGCGGAGGCGTAGTGCTTGCGATCACGGAAAGCGGTTCCGCGTTTCCCCATACCACAGCGGATCTGCTCTTTGAAGCGGCTTCGGCGCTGGGGACGGTAGGGGTGACCACGGGCATCACGCCTTTTCTTTCCACGCCGGGCAAGCTGCTTGTGATGCTGTGCATGTATGTCGGAAGGATCGGGCCGATTACGATCATACTCTCCCTCCAGCAGCACGCAAGCATAAACGGGCGCATCCGGTATCCGGAAGAAGACGTTATGATCGGCTAAAAAAGAAAGTAAGGCGGTGGAATGTATGAACAGGGTCAAGGTTGACCAAGACACGCAGTTTGCAATACTGGGCCTGGGGAAGTTTGGCCAGAGCCTGGCGAGTACTTTGTTTGAAAACGGCCATCATGTGCTCTGCTGCGATATGGACGGGCATGTGGTGCAGGAGGCCGCCGAGTTCTCCACGCACGCCGTGCAGGCGGACGCTTCCGACAAGGCCGTGCTGGAGAAGCTGGGAATCGGGAATTTCGACGTGGTGATCATCGCATTCAGCGCGGATTTTGAAGCCGCCGCCGTCACCGCCACCATATTGAAGGAGCTCGGGGTGCCCTGTATCATGGCGAAGGCGAACGGTTCGCGCCAGAAGCTCATACTGGAATCCATCGGCGTGGACCGCGTGATCCTCCCCGAACTGGAGATGGGGGAGCGGGTCGCTTACGGCCTGATCACAAACGGGCTAATGGAATCCATCCATCGATCCGATAAATATGATATCATCGAAATGAAACCGCTTCCGGGCTGGGTGGGGAAAAGCCTGGAAAAGCTGCGTTTAAGGCAGACGGAAGGCATCAACATCATTGCCGTCATCCGGAAATCCGAGGTGATCGCGGTGCTGGACGCAAAAACGGAGCTGTACGCGGACGATGATCTGATCCTGCTGAAATCGAGATAAGGCGGGGATGCGGACAGGGCTTCGTCCCTGCTCAAAAAATACGGAGGTGGCTTTCAACATGACGCTTGCGCTGATCCTGTTTCTGGTGACCTATGTGTGTCTCATCGCTTTTCCCAAGGTGCGCGCCTATATCGCGCTCGCCTCGGCGGCGCTGTTTGTAATTCTGGGAATTTTGCCGGCCGATAAGCTGTTTTCCGCCATAGACTGGAACGTGATACTGATGATATTCGGCACCATGGGCATTGTGGCGCTGTTTATCGATTCCAAGATGCCCGCGCTTCTTGCCGACATGATACTGGACAAGATGCCGGACGTAAGGTGGGCGATTATCGCGCTGGCCCTGTTCGCGGGGCTCATCTCCGCGTTTGTGGACAATGTGGCGACCGTGCTCATGGTGGCGCCCGTGGCGGTGGATATCTCCAAAAAACTGAAAATCTCGCCCGTTATGCCCATTATCGCGATCGCTATCTCGTCCAACCTGCAGGGCGCTGCGACTTTGGTCGGGGATACCACGTCCATACTGCTGGGCGGCTACGCCAATATGGACTTTTTGGATTTTATATTCTACCACAACCGCCCCGGCATGTTCTTCGTGGTGCAGATCGGCGCCATCGTTTCCGCACTCGTGCTCCTTTATGTATTCAGAAAGCAGCGCGAGCCGATCAGCATGGGGGAGCGGACGAAGGTTACGGACTATGTTCCCACGGTGCTGCTGGTTTCCACAATCGTTCTTCTGATACTCGCCTCGTTTTTGCCCAATAAGCCGCGCAACATCAACGGTTATATCTGCTTGACACTGTTTTTGATAGGTATTGTGCGGGAACTGTTCAGAAAGAGGTTCTCATTTATCAAAGAAACCATCAAAGAAATCGATTATTTTACGCTGCTGCTGCTGGCCGGGCTGTTCGTGGTGATCGCGGGCATTACGGAAGCGGGCGTCATTAACGAGGTCAGCCGCATATTTGTGAGCATCAGCAACAACAATCTGTTCCTGATGTATACGCTGCTGGTATGGGCTTCCGTGCTGCTTTCCGCGTTTATCGACAACATCCCGTATATCGCCACCATGCTTCCGGTCACCGCGGGCATTGCACAGATTATGGGCGTAGACCCCACGGTATTGTACTTCGGCCTGCTTGCGGGCGCGACATTGGGCGGAAACCTCACGCCGATCGGGGCTTCCGCAAACATCGCGGGCCTTGGCATACTGCGCAAGGAAGGGTACGAGGTCAAAGCGACGGAATTTATGAAGGTCAGCGTGCCCTTTACGCTCGCCGCCGTGCTCACCGGCTATGTGTTGATCTGGCTGTTCTGGGGGATATAAACGGGATAAGGTTCGGCATCCTGAAATACAATATAAGCATAAGGGGCTCCGCGCTGAAAAGCGCGGCAGCCCCTTGATTTCATTACCGTGAAAGCGTTATTCGGCTCCCTCTGGCGGGGAGAGCCTCTCTGGCGAGGGAGGTGGCACGGCGCAGCCGTGACGGAGGGAGAGACAATACAGAAAGAGCCTTTCTCCCCCTCAATATCCTCCATGTATTTCAGGCGGACCGGGTTTCTTCTTCAACCCCCGCGCTCCAGATGATCTGGCGCGGGCATTTTTTTGCACATTCCATGCAGCCCACGCATTTTTCATAATCGAACACGGGCAGGTCGTTCACCATGGCGATGGCGTCATAGTCGCAGCTTTTTGCGCAGATGCCGCAGCCGATGCAGCCGACCTTGCAGTTGTCGCTCACCGTCTTTCCCTTGAGCACGTTGGAGCAATCCACGCGCACCACGCTGCTTTCAGGCAGCAGGCGTATGATGTGGCGCGGGCATTCCGCCACGCATTTGCCGCAGGTGATACAGCGGCTGTGGTCGATGGTGGAAAGGCCGTTGACTATGGTGATGGCGTCCACGGGGCAGACCCGCGCGCAGTTCCCAAAGCCAAGGCAGCTCATGGGGCAGCTCTTTACGCCGTCGTCTATCGCCATGGCGGCCACGCAGTCCGAAAGCCCCTCGTAATGGAATTTTTGCTGCGTGTTGTAAAGCGTGCCGCGGCATTGCACATGGGCGACGAGCGGCCGGATGCCGCCCGCGTCCGTGCCCATCAGCTCCGCGATTCTTTTGGCGTTCTCCACAGTGTTTACGGTGCATGCGTTGACGGCTGCGCCTTCGGTCACGATAGCCGCGGCAAGCCCGTCGCACCCGGGGTAGCCGCACGCGCCGCAGTTTGCGCCGGGCAGCAGTTCGCGCACCGCGTCGATGCGCTCGTCCTTTTCCACGGAAAAGAACTTTCCGGCCACGCCCAGCGCCACCCCCAACAGCAGCCCCAGCAGGGCCACGGCCCCCGCGCTGATCCAGATAATCGACATTTAAATTCCCTCCTTACCGGCCCAGCCCGGAAAAGCCCATAAACGCGATCGCCATAAGCCCCGCGGCCATCAGCGTGATGGGAAAGCCTCTAAGCGATTTGGGGATCTCGGCGTTCTCCAGCTTTTCGCGTATGCCCGCCATCAGCACGATGGCGATCGTGAAGCCGAGCCCGCCGAACACGCCGTTTACCACGCTTTCAAGGAGCGTGTAGTTCTGTTCGATGTTGAGGATCGCGACGCCCAGCACCGCGCAGTTGGTGGTGATGAGCGGCAGATACACGCCTAACGCCTTGTAGAGCGTCTGGTTCGTCTTCTGGAGCACCATCTCCACAAACTGCACCAGCGCCGCGATGGTCAGGATAAACGCGATGGTCTGCATGAAACCGATGCCGAGAGGCTCCAGTATCCACTGCTGGATCATCCATGTGAACAGGGAGGCCATGCCCATGACGAACGTGACGGCTATCCCCATGCCGGAAGCGGATTTTACGTTTTGCGAGACCCCTAAGAACGGGCAGATGCCCAAAAACCGCACCAGGACAAAATTATTGACCAGCGCCGCAGTGATCGCTATGAGGGCAAGCCTTACAAGCCATGTCATCGCTGCTTTCTCCCTTCTTTTTCTTGTTGGAAACGGCGTTTAAGGCCCCCAGCACCAAGCCCAGCGTAATAAACCCGCCGGGTGCGAGCAGCATCATGACGACCGGCACGTATCCGTCCCCGAGCACCGGTATGCCAAATATGGTGCCCGCGCCGATAAGCTCGCGTATGGAAGCAAAGAACGTCAGCGCGCAGGTGAACCCAAGGCCCATGCCCAGTCCGTCCAGCGCGCTCATCAGCGGGGTGTTGGAGCTTGCGAACGCCTCCGCGCGCGCCAGTATGATGCAGTTAACGACGATGAGCGGGATATACAGCCCCAGCGCCTTGTCGAGCGCGGGGACGAACGCCTTCAATAAAAGCTCCACGATCGTCGTGAAGGACGCGATGATAACGACATACGCGGGGATGCGCACGCGGGACGGGATAAAATTGCGCAGCAGGGATACGAACACGTTGGAGCAGATCAGCACGAATGTCGCCGCAAGCCCCATGCCCACGCCGTTGATGGCGGCGGTGGAGATCGCGAGCGTGGGGCACATGCCCAAAAGCAGCCGGAAGGTCGGGTTTTCCTTCCAAAGGCCGTTCAAAACGACTTTTAACCCCTTCATTTTAGTTCCCTCCGATCGTAAGCGCAAATGCCCGCGCTTCGTTCACGGCGTCGGTCACGGCG
>DATMXR010000261.1:0-15580 GCA_035561315.1 Feifaniaceae bacterium | reverse complement strand
ACCAGGTACAGGTCGTATTTTACGCCGTTCGCCCCAATCATGTCGTTCTCACGCAGCGCCCGGAGGGACAGCGTAGGCGCGATATCGGCTATGCCGACAAGCTCCATATCGCCCTGCATTGCCACACCGTCCGCAAGCCTTTGGCCTATCGTGCCGTACCCGGCTACGCCGACTCTGACCTTCGCCATAGGAAATCCCTCCGCAATACCGTATTTGTTTTTTTGTAAGAAGCGCGCAATTTGACCAGATTATGATTTCAACTTTGTATAAATCATACCAAACCCGAATCATATATTCAATAACATTGCCATAACATGCTCACATCCGAATCCGGCCGGATATTGTAATCACATTATGAACAATGCAGGCGGTACATCGGGCAGAGGATATGAGATGTTTTTAAGAGCAGGATCGCACCGCCCGGCATGGCGGGTACGTTGTTAAATGATTAAGATACTGTATAATATAGGCGAACGTCATTTATATTTGCGGCCTCAGCATGGCATATATTAGAATAACCCGGGAGGTCCCTATGTATAACGAATTCGAACTATTGGTCCGGGCAAAGGCGCACCTAAGCCGGCTGGCGGAAGGCTACAACCCGTTTACGGAGGAGGCCTTGCCAAACGATACGGTATTATCCGACCCGAGGATGATAAGATGCCTGTATTTTTCGGTTGCTATTCTGCAAAAGGTGATCGATAACGGCGGCGATATCGGTACGAAGCGGGGTAGCGCCAAATCGGGCTTCTGTATTTCGGACGAAGAATTAAAGCGGGTGCACATCACACAGGCGCCCATCCCTATTTCATCGTTTGTTGCGGAAATCAATAACGCCGTCACAGACAAAAACATGAAAAAGCTGTCTGCGCCCGCAATCACCAATTGGCTGGTAGCGCAGGGCTTTTTGCAGCTGGCCGATCCCGCTTCGGGAAAACGCCATAAGATCACCACTGAACAGTCCAAATATATCGGAATCAGCTCGGAACTACGCAACGGGCCGAACGGGACATATACCGCCCTTCTGTACAACGCGGAAGCGCAGCAATTTATTCTGGACAATCTCAACAGCATCCTTCAGCAGGAGGATGCGCCGCTGCCTCAACCCTGAACAGCTTACGCAGAATAATTTGTTTGGAATTCTTCAGAGCCATTACGGCCCTGAAGCGGGTGCGGGCAGAGCCGCAACGCCCCCTCCCCGCCTACAGCTCCACCACCTTGGTTGCCACGGCGTCGATAAACGCGCGGTCATGCTCCACGAACACCATGGTGGGCGCGTAAACCTTTAACAGGTTTTCGATCTGCATGCGGGAAAGCACGTCGATATAATTGAGCGGTTCGTCCCACAGGTACAGGTGCGCCCGCTCGCACAGGCTGCGCGCCAGCAGCGCCTTTTTTCTTTGCCCGGCGGAGAAGGCGCGCATATCCTTTTCAAACTGCGCGCGGGGAAAATCCAGCTTGCGAAGCAGCGTCAAAAACAGGCTGACGTCCACACCCGCGGCTTTCGCGTAGGAAATGACGTCGCCCTCTAAAAATGACGTATCCTGCGGCACATAGGAGACGGTAAGCCCGCTTGCGACCCGAAGCGTGCCGGTATACGGGACGTCCTCCCCGGCGAGGAGCTTTAATATGCTCGACTTCCCGCTGCCGTTTTTACCGGCAAGCGCGATGCGCTCGCCGCGCGGCACTTCAAACCGCAGATTTTCAAATACCGTCCTCTCCCCGTAACGGATGGAAAGCTCCCGCGCCTCCGCCAGCGTTTTCGCGTGGTGCGAAAGCGGGCGCAATATGAGCGCGCTTGCGTACTCGATATCCTTTAACAGCTTTTCCTTTTCCTCTATGGCGGATGTCCGCCTCTTTTCTATTGCGGTGGCCCGCTTCATCATCTTGGCGGCCTTGTGGCCTACGGCGCCCCGGTCGGCGACATGCTCCCCTATTTTTGTGGCCTCCACCTTATCGGACCAGTTAGCCGTGCGGGCCGCGGCGTCCGAAAGCCGCTTGATCTCGCCTTTGAGCCTTTCGTTTTCCTCCCGCTCGAACGCGTCCTGCTGCTCCTTGTTGGCGAGCCAGGCGGAAAAATTCCCTTTCATCACCTGCATGCCGGTCCTGTTGGCGGCCAGTATATGGTCCACGCAGCCGTCCAGGAACGCGCGGTCATGGGAAACCAGCAAAAACCCGCGTTTTGCTTTGAGGTAGTCCGCCACGAGCGCGCGGGCCTCGATATCCAGGTGGTTCGTGGGCTCGTCGATCAGCAGGAAGCGTTCCGGGTTCACAAACAGCGCCGCAAGCAGGGCTTTGGTCTGCTCCCCGCCGCTCAGCGTGGAAAACGGCCGGGAGAGCGCGTCCTCCCCGACGTTTAAAAGCGAAAGCTCGCGCAGGAATTCCCATTCCAGCGCATCGGGCGCTACCGCACGCAGCACGTCCATGGTAAGTTCCTCCCTGTCCGGCACCTCATACGGGAAATACGAAAACCCCACCGGGGAGGATATGCTGCCGGAATACGCATAGTGCCCCAGCAGCAGCCGCAAAAGCGTGGTTTTCCCGCGCCCGTTGCGCCCTACAAAGCCGAGCTTCCAATCCGTATCGAAGCTGACCGTAAGATTTTCAAATACATTTTCATAGCTGCCGTCGTAGCCGAACGTCAGGGATTTGATCGATATCTGTGACATGTTAACCTCCTAATACTAATGGAGAACATTAGCGCATCCAAAGCGGCGAGGGATTTTCGATGCGGGGCAAGGAGCCTGAGTGAGACGTAGCAGCGCTACGCTGAGCGGAGGGCGACGCCGCCCCACGCGAAAAGAACCGCCGCGACGATGTGGTAATGTTTGGAATTGGTATTAAAGTTTTGCGGCCGTCTTTGCGGGCCGTTTCTTTTTATGCTATGATGCAAATGGGATGAATCCCCTTTTTTATACGGTTCTCGAATGAAAATGTGGACAAAATTTGCCCACGGCTAAGGAAAACAGTAGTTTCGAATTCGCTCTGAGGGAATAAATTGAATGCGAATTCGCGTAATCTTTATTTTGGAGCGCGTATGCTGAAAAGACGTTTGGTTGCACTTTGTGCTCTGGTGGTCATATTGTTTGCGTCACCCATCCTGGCGCAGGGCGGGGATGACCTGCTTTACAACAGCGATTTTTCGGAAGCGTCCGCGGACCGGGCTCTGCCTTCCGGCTGGTATTACGAGGCATGGATTCCCGAGTCCAGCGCGGCGTATCTCGAACAGGACGGCAGAGGCGGCCGCTATGTGGTGATCGAAAGCCTGGAGCCGAACGACGCCCGGGTGAGCCAGCTTGTTACGGTCGAGCCCGATACGTATTACCGCATCACCTGCGAGATTCTGGCGGACGGCATAGAGGGGGACGCGGGCGCGACCGTTTCGGTGACGGATACCTACGCTTCCTCGGAGCCGGTATTTCTGACGGACGGCTTTGCCCCGGTGGAGCTTGTGGGCAGGACTGGTCCTGCGCAGACGGAGCTTGTGCTTTCCCTGCGCGTGGGCGGATACGGCGCGCTTTCCTCCGGGCTTGCGATGTTCCGCAACGTTTCCATGCGGGTGGAAGAAAATCCTCCGGCGGACGCCGTGTCGTTCGAGGCGCTGGACCCGAGCGAGTATACGGGCTCCGATTCCGGCTCTTTGCCGTACTTCTTACTGATCTTTATGGCCGCGGCGCTTGTCGCGGGCCTGTTTACACTGCTGTACCGCAGGATACGCGTTCCTGCTCCTGCCGGTTTTACGGAGGGCGGGCAGGGACGGCAGGTTTTACTCATTCTGATTGCGGGCTTCCTTTTGCGCACGGCGCTTTCCGTCATATTCGTAGGCCACAGCACGGATTTAGGCTGCTTTTTGGGCTGGGCGGAGAACATGGTGGAAAACGGCCCCGGCGGCTTTTACTTTAGCGGCATGTTCGCGGATTATCCGCCCGGGTACATGTACGTGCTCTGGCTGCTGGGCGGTATCGGGAAGCTGTTGAACCTGCCGCAGGGCGGCGCGGCCATGGTGCTGCTCATCAAGCTCCCCGCCATTCTGGCGGACCTAATTTCGGCGTATCTCGTCTACCGCGTCGCCCGGAAGCTTGGCGTGCCGGACAGCCGCGCGCTGCTGCTGATGGCGGTCGCGGCCTTCAACCCGGTGTTCGCGTTTGTTTCGGGCGGATGGGGGCAGATCGACTCACTGCTCACGCTGTGCGTAATTGGCGTACTCTTTTTGTTTGTATCCGGCCGCAAAATCGCGGCGGGCGCGCTCTTTGGCGCGGCGATACTGATGAAGCCGCAGGCGCTGATGTTCGGCCCGCTGCTTGCGGCGGCGTATTTTCTGGAATGTAATAAGGCGAACTGGAAAAAGCAGCTCCTGCAGACCGCGCTTGCCGTGCTTGCCGCGGTTGCTGTGATACTGCTGCTTGCGCTGCCGTTCAGAAACGGGCAGGGCTTCGTGTGGCTCAAGGAGAAGTACCTCGGCACCGCCACCTCCTATCCGTACGCGAGCATAGAGGCGTTCAATCTGTTCGCGCTCATCGGCGGGAACTGGAAGGGCATCGGGGAAGTTCCGTTCCTGTTTTCTTTCGAGGTCTGGGGCTATATCGGCATAACGCTTTCCGTTGCCGCCGCCGTCTGGCTGTACGCGGTGGGGCGCAAAAAGGGCCAAAGGGGCATCCTGCCGTTTGCGGCCGCGTTTTTGATCTGCGCCCTGTTCACCACCGGCCTTTACATGCATGAGCGCTACATATTCCCGGCGCTACTGCTGCTGCTGATCGCGGCGCTCTGCTACAACGACAGGCGGCTTTATGCAAGCTTCCTTGGGTTCAGCGTCACGGTGCTTATAAACGTGCTTTGCGCGTTCGTCATCGTGGACCATCAGGAATTGCGGCAGGGCGCGTATGAGATGCTGACCAGGGCGGGCTCGCTTCTCAATGTGCTGCTGTTCGCGTACCTGTGCTACGCGGCCTATGATATCGTATTCAAAGGCAGCATCAAGAAAACGGCGCTGCTGGACGCCGCGCCCGCAAAACCGGCGGAGAACCCGGAAGAGCCTTCCGCCCCGGCGCAGGACCTCCTTACGCAGAAGCCGTATGGAAGAAAGCTGCGCCTGACGAAAAAAGACCAACTCTACTGCTGGGGGCTGACGGCTTTATATGCCGCCGTCTCGCTGTTTCAGCTGGGGTCGCTCACGGCGCCCGAAACCGAATTTGTCAGCGCGCAGCCGGGGAAGAGCGTAACGCTTACGTTCGATGCGCCCGTCGATATAGCGGAATACTGGGTGTTCGGCGGCATTGCGGAAGGAACGCTGCAGCTTACAGGCGACGACGGCGGCGAAAGCACATACGACCAGCGGTTCGACAACATGTTCCGCTGGCACCAGGCGGCGGCGAACATTGCCGCCTCCGAGCTTCAGATAAAAAACTACACCGGAAAGCTTGCCATACGAGAGATCGCGTTCTTTGACGCAAACGGCAAACGGCTTACCCCAAAAGCCGTGGACGCGGCCGCCGCGCCTTTGGTGGACGAGCAGGATACCGTGCCGGACCATCCCTCAAGCTTCAACGGCATGTATTTTGACGAGCTGTACCACGCGCGCACGGCCTATGAGCATTTTAAGGGCCTGGAGCCGTACGAGAACACGCATCCGCCGCTCGGCAAGGTATTCATCATGCTGGGAATCGCGATATTCGGCATGAACCCGTTCGGCTGGCGCATCATAGGCGCGCTCTTCGGCGCTGGCATGGTGCCGATATTCTACCTGTTCGGCAGGCGGCTCTTTAAAAACGCGGAGTACGCGCTCCTGGGCGCGGCGCTGTTCGCGTTCGATTTCATGCACTTTACGCAGACGCGCATCGCCACCATAGACGTCTACGCCGTGTTCTTTATACTGCTCATGTACTATTATATGTACCAGTATTATTGCATGAGCTTTTATACGGACGGCTTGAAGGCGACATATAAGCCTTTGGGGCTTGCGGGCGTGTTCTTCGCGCTCGGCGCCGCCTCCAAGTGGATCTGCATCTACGCAGGCGGCGGCCTTGCCGTGCTGCTGGTGCTTTCCTTTATTAAACGTTACCGGGAATACCGCGAGGCAACGGCCTCCGGCGACGCGGCGCTTATGGAAAAAACGAAGGGCTACTGGAAGAACGTGGTAAATACCCTGCTGTTCTGCTGCGTGTTCTTCATCGCGATACCCGTGGCCGTTTATGTGCTTTCCTACCTGCCTTATATGCTCAGCGTGGGAGAGCATACCCTGGAGGACGTGTGGGGATACCAGAAGTACATGTGGAATTACCACAGCGGGCTCGAGGCGACGCATCCGTACCAGTCCGCCTGGTGGCAGTGGCCGTTTACTCTCGTCCCCATGTGGTATTATCAGGATACGGGCCTTCCTGAGGGGCAGTTCGCCACGCTCACGGCTTCGGGCAACCCCGCGGTGTGGTGGGTCTGCACCATTGCGACCGTCGTGTTAATCATCAGCCGCATGATGCGCAGGACGAAGGGCGACCCCGGCCTTACCACGCTGTTTGTGGGGGCCGCAGCGAACTTCCTGCCTTGGGTGCTTGTGACCCGCTGCACATTCATTTACCATTTCTTTGCGACGGTTCCGTTTATCGTGTTCTGCGGCGTGTTCCTGCTGCAGAGCTGGGAGCGGAAGAACCCAAGCGTCAAATGGGTGAAGTGGGCGTGGATGGCCGCGGCCGTTATGCTTTTCCTGCTGCTGTATCCCGGACTTTCGGGGTATGAGATCCCCATAGGCTACGCAAAATTCTTAAAACTCCTGCCCGGCGGCAACCTGATGTACGGAGCGTAATATGAAACGGTATTGGGCGCCATTGAAGCAATTTCTGAAATTCAACGTGGTGGGCATCTTAAACACCGCCATCGATCTATTGGTATTCGCCCTCTTTAACGGGGTGTTCGGCTTCGGGGACGCGCTCTCCAAGACCGTATCCTATTCCTGCGGCGTATTGAACAGCTACCTCTTTAACAGCAGGTGGACGTTCAAACAGGAGCAAAAGCGCACGAAAAAAGAGTTTTTGCTGTTTCTTCTCGTCAACCTCGTTTCCTACGGCGCGTCGCTCGGCATCCTGTACGCGTGCAGGGAATGGTTCGGCATTGAAAACGGGACGGTGCGCAACCTCATCGCGACGCCGGCCGCCGTAATCATCAATTTTCTTGGCAACAAGCTGTTCGTGTTCCGGAAGGGAGAAAAACCGCAATAAGCCGCAGGGGGAGAAGGCGCGGCGCGTGAATTAAGGGGGTAACTGCTTGCTTTCCAGCATTCAAAGCTATGGGTTAAACGGCATCTCCGGGTTTTCCGTGCAGGTCCAGGTGGATATCGCAAACGGGCTGCCCGCATTTGAAACGGTTGGCCTGCCGGACACGGCCGTGCGCGAATCCCGCGAGCGGGTGCGCGCCGCCATCAAGAACAGCGGCTTTGCGTTCCCGGTCAACCGCATCACGGTCAACCTTGCCCCGGCGGACCTCAAAAAGGAAGGCTCGGTCTACGACCTTCCCATCGCGATCGGATTGCTGGAGGCGGCCGGGCAGATTCCGCCGGAAAAGACGAACGGCCTTCTGTTCTTGGGCGAGCTTGGACTGGACGGCACCGTCCGCGCGATAGACGGCGTGCTTCCCATGGTGATCGACGCGTTTGCCCGCGGCGCGCGCAAAATCGTGCTGCCGGAGGGGAACGCGGAGGAGGCCGCCTACATCACGGGCGCGGAGGTGCTTCCCGTAAAGACGCTGCGGCAGGCGGTGGACTGCCTGCGCGGCGACGAGCCGTTTACCGTATACCCCGAAAAAGTCTGGGACGCCATGGGTGTCGTCCACTCGGCCGACTTTTCTGAGATCAAGGGCCAGCAGAGCGCAAAGCGCGCGGCGGAGATCGCCGTGGCGGGCGGGCATAATCTTTTATTGATAGGCACGCCCGGCTCCGGCAAGACCATGCTGGCGCGCAGCATCCCGTCCATATTGCCCGATCTTACGTTTGAAGAAGCATTGGAAATCACAAAAATACATTCCGTCGTGGGTAACACGCGCGAATGCGGGGGCATCATCAAGGAGCGGCCGTTCCGCTCCCCGCATCACGGCGCTTCCGCGGCGGCCTTGATCGGCGGCGGGCAGCGCGCGCTGCCGGGCGAAATCAGCCTGGCGCATTACGGCGTGCTGTTTTTGGACGAGCTTCCGGAATTCCGGAAGGACGTGCTGGAGGCGTTGCGCCAGCCGCTGGAGGACGGCGTCGTCACCATCACGCGGGCGACGGCCAACGCCACGTATCCCGCGGATTTTATGCTGGCCGCCGCCATGAACCCCTGCCCGTGCGGCAACTACGGCTCCCGCATTTCGCCCTGCCGTTGCACGCCGTTCGAGATACAGCGTTACCAGGGCAAGATTTCAGGCCCGCTATTGGATCGCATCGACATCAATGTGGAAATGTCCGAGGTCGGCTATTCCGATATTTCGAGCAAGTCGTCCGGCGAACCTTCCGCCGCCATACGCGCGCGCGTCAACAAGGCGCGAAACATCCAGCGCGAACGCTACCTAAAAGAAGGCATATTCTTCAATGCCCAGCTTCCAAACCGTTTGCTTAGAACCTACTGCGCGCTTGACGCAAACTCCGAGGCGATGCTCAAGCAGGCGTTTTCTTCCCTGCGGCTGAGCGCGCGCGCCTACAACCGCATCCTAAAGGTCGCGCGTACAATTGCCGATATTGAAGGGGAGGCGCACATTTTAAGCGCGCACATCGCGGAGGCGATCCAGTACCGCAGCCTGGATTCCCACAATTTCGGAGGTTAAAAATGAGGACCTATACGCGGGAGGAAGCGCTTTGCTTGTGGCTGCACCACGCCACGGGGGCGCACGCGCTGCTGTTTTCGCAGCTGATGGCGCGTTACCGCACGCCGGGCGCGGTATACGAGCTTGCGCAAAAAGGCACGGCGTCCGCGTTCACGCAATGGGGGCAGGCGTTCGCGGGCAAACTCTCTGCGCTGGCGAATGAAGAAGAGGTGGAACGGCACATCCTGTGGTTAAAGGAAAATAAAACGGAGATCGTGTCGTTATTTTCAGAGCAATACCCGGCGCTCTTAAAAGAGATCCGCCATCCGCCCGCCGTATTGTATGTGCGGGGCAGGCTGCCCGAAGAGCTTCCCCTTCCCATCGCGGTTGTCGGCATGCGCAAGCACACCGCCTACGGCGAGGCGGTGGCGCTGCATTTCGGGCAGGAGCTTGCAAAGCACGGCGCTACCGTGGTTTCCGGCATGGCGGCGGGCATCGACGGCGCGGCGCATGCGGGGGCGCTGCGGTGTGAGGAAGCGGAGTTCCCGACGCTCGCGGTGCTGGGCAGCGGCATCGACGTCATCTACCCCAGTTCCAACGCGCGGCTTTATTATGAAATCATAGAGCGCGGCGCGGTGGTAACGGAATTTCTGCCCGGCACGAAGCCGAACAGGGAGAACTTTCCAATAAGGAACCGCGTCATCAGCGGCCTAAGCCGCGGGGTCGTGGTGGTGGAGGCGGCAAGCAGGAGCGGAACGACGATCACCGCCAACCACGCGCTGGACCAGGACCGGGACCTGTTCGCCGTGCCCGGCCGCATTACGGATGAAAGCAGCGTGGGGCCGAACGGGCTCATTCAGCGCGGGGAGGCGAAGCCGGTATTCTGCGCCATGGATATCCTGTGCGAATACGGCGTCACGGGCGAAGCGCCAAAACCGGCGGAAGCGCCCGATACGTCCGGCCTGACCCAGTCGCAGCTGCAGGTGGTGGACCTGTTAAAGCAAGGAGAAAGGAGCGCGGACGAAATTTGCGAACTCTTGTCGATGTCCGTCTCCGAGGTAAATTCAAACTTGACATCATTACAGTTTTCGGGAATAATTAAGCAGTTACCGGGCAGAGTATTCGGCCTTTCATAATCGCTGATTCAGTTTTGCCCGAAACGGAGGATAATAAATGGCAGATACCCTGGTTATCGTAGAGTCGCCCGCAAAGGCAAAAACGATAGAGAAATTTTTAGGCAAGAATTTTAAGGTGCTCGCTTCCAACGGCCATGTGCGGGATCTTCCCAAGAGCCAGCTCGGCGTGGATGTGGAGCACAGCTTTACCCCCAAGTACATCACGCTGCGCGGCAGGGGGGAGGTATTGGACCGCATCCGCCGGGAAGCGAAAAGCGCGAAAAAGGTCTACCTCGCAACCGACCCTGACCGTGAGGGAGAGGCCATTTCCTGGCATCTGGCCCAGATACTCAAGCTGGACGAGACCTCGAAATGCCGCATCGTGTTCAACGAGATCACGTCCACCGCCGTGAAGAACTCTTTAAAGAACGCGCGCTCGGTGGACCTTCGTTTGGTGGACGCGCAGCAGGCGCGCCGAATCCTGGACCGGTTCGTGGGGTATAAGATCAGCCCCATCCTTTGGGCCAAGGTAAGAAAGGGCCTTTCCGCGGGGCGCGTGCAGTCCGTCGCCACCCGCATCATATGCGACCGCGAGCAGGAGATACTGGATTTTACCCCCGAGGAATACTGGACCATAGAGGTGCAGCTTTCCGAAAAGCGCGGCAAGAAGACGTTTGAAGCCAAATTCTACGGGTTTGACGGCAAAAAGACGGAGATCCCGAATAAGGAAGCCGCGGACGAAATATTAAAGCGCATCGACAAGGCTGAGTTTAAGGCGACCGACGTCAAGATCGGCCAAAAGACGCGGCACGCGGCGCCCCCCTTTACCACGAGCAGCTTGCAGCAGGAGGCGTCAAGGAAGCTTGGCTTTACCACCAAGCGCACCATGCTCGTGGCCCAGCAGCTGTATGAAGGCGTGGAGCTGCAGGGAAAGGGCGCGACCGGCCTTGTGACCTACATCCGTACGGATTCCGTGCGCGTGGCCCAGGAAGCCCAGGTGCAGGCGAAAGAGCATATCCTCTCCTCCTACGGCGCGCAGTACGCGCCGGAGAAGCCGAATATCTACAAGGGCCGCGCGGGCGCGCAGGACGCGCACGAGGCCATACGCCCCACGGATTTAGCGAATACCCCGGCGAGCGTCAAAGCGTCGCTTTCCAACGATCAATACAAGCTCTATAAACTCGTATACGAACGCTTCCTGGCCAGCCAGATGGCCGAGGCGCGCTTTGAAACCAACACCGTTACGATCGACGCGAACGGCTGCACGTTCCGCGCGGTGGGCGTGCGCACGCTGTTCGACGGGTTTACCATCATTTACACCGAAAGCCGGGACGACGCGCAGGAAAAGGAAGTCACCCTGCCGCAGGTCGCCACGGGCGATACTTTCTTATTAAAGAAAGTGGACAGCGACCAGCGCTTTACCCAGCCGCCGCCGCGCTTTACGGAAGCGTCCCTGGTGCGCGCGCTGGAAGAAAAAGGAATAGGACGCCCCAGCACGTATTCGCCCACCATATCCACCATCATCGACCGGGGTTATGTCATGCGGGAAAAGAAGCTGTTGATCCCCACCGAGCTTGGCTTTGTGGTGACCCAGCTGATGAAGGAGAATTTCCAGGATATCGTGGACGTCGCCTTCACGGCGGATATGGAAGAGAAGCTCGACCACGTGGAGGAGGGCGCCGTGCAGGGCGAGGATGTGCTGCGCGAGTTCTACACGCCCTTTATCCAGACGGTGGAAAAGGCGTCTTCAAGCATCGAAAAGGTCGTCATACCCGACGAGGTGTCCGATATCCCCTGCGAAAAGTGCGGCTCCATGATGGTATATAAAATGGGACGCTTCGGGAAATTTCTGGCCTGCCCCAATTTCCCCGAGTGCCGCAACACCAAGCCCATATTGGAAAAGATCGACGTTCCGTGCCCGCAGTGCGGCGGCGCGCTCATCAAGCGCAAGACAAAGCGCGGCAAGGCGTTCTACGGCTGTGAAAACTATCCGGAGTGCGGCTTTGTCTCCTGGGATAAGCCGGTGGCGGAGCCATGTCCCAAGTGCAAGTCCATGATGGTGCAAAAGGCAAGCCCCAAGGGCAGTTATATCGTTTGCACCAACAAGGACTGCGGCCATATCATGCGCAACAGGAAGGACAAGGACGATGCCGAGTGAGCATAGCGCCGCGGTCATCGGCGCGGGGCTTGCGGGGTGCGAGGCGGCGTATCAGCTTGCCGAGCGGGGCATATCGGTCCGCCTGTATGAAATGAAACCCGTCAACCGTTCGCCCGCGCATACAAGCGATGCGTTCGCGGAGCTTGTATGCTCCAATTCGCTCCGGTCGGACCGGCTGCAAAACGCCGTGGGGCTGTTAAAGGAAGAATTACGGCGCTTAAATTCCCTGATACTTCGCGCCGCGGACGCTGCGCGCGTTCCCGCGGGCGGCGCGCTCGCGGTGGACCGGGCCGGGTTTTCGGACTATATCACAGACGTAATCAGGACGCATCCCAGCATTACAGTTATTAGCGGCGAGGTGGTCTCCCTGCCGGAGCCGCCCGCCATCATCGCAACCGGCCCGCTCACCGCAGGGCCTTTGTTTTCCGCCATAGAAGAAGCTTTGGGCGCGAGCCTGCATTTCTACGACGCGGCGGCGCCTGTGCTGTTTGCGGATTCGCTCGACCATCACATCATATTCCGCGCTTCCCGCTACGGGCGGGGGGAGGATTATCTCAACTGCCCCATGACCCGGGAGGAATACAGCGCGTTTTATTATGCGCTGGTTGCGGCGGAAACGGCGGAGCTGCACGCGTTTGAAACGCCGCGCGTGTTCGAGGGCTGCATGCCGGTGGAGGTCATGGCCAAGCGCGGGGAAAAGACGCTTGCTTTCGGCCCCTTAAAGCCGGTGGGGTTAACCGACCCCCGCAATGACGGGAAAAAGCCCTATGCCGTGGTGCAGCTCCGGCAGGACGACGCGGCGGGTACCCTCTATAACATGGTGGGGTTCCAGACCAACCTCACGTTTCCCGAGCAGCGGCGCGTGTTCCGCATGATTCCGGGATTAGGGAGCGCGGAATTCGCGCGCTGCGGCGTGATGCACCGTAACACGTTTTTGCGCTCCCCGGGCCTTCTCGGGTGGGATTACCAGGTGAAGGACCGCCCCGGCCTGTATTTCGCGGGCCAGATCACGGGGGTGGAAGGATATGTGGAGTCCGCGTCGAGCGGCTTTGTCGCCGCCGTCAATCTGGCGAACAGGCTGTATGGGCGCGCGCCGCTCGATTTTACGAGGGAAACGGCCACCGGCGCGCTTTCGCATTATGTGAGCGAATACGCGGGCGGGGATTTCCAGCCCATGAACGTCACCTACGGCATTATGGAGCCGATCCCTGACGCGCCGCGCAATAAAGCCGAGCGGTATGAAAAAATGGCGGAGCGCGCCCTTGGAATCGTGGATGATTTGCAAAAGAAATGTTAAGGTTTCAGGCCTTTTTGTCACGCGCATTTCAAATATGATATGATAAAATCACCGAAATATGGATGGCATAGTATGGTACATGCCGCCGTATGGTATCATCAGGGCATATTGTGTGTAAAATTGAAAGTGTCAGGCTGAAAGGATCAAAACATGGAACTCGAAGGTACAACGATACTTGCCGTCCGGCGGGACGGCGTTTGTGCGATAGCGGGGGACGGGCAGGTCACCCTGGAAAAATCCGTCGTCATGAAAAGCACCGCCAAAAAGGTGCGCAGGCTTTACCACGGGAAGGTCGTGGTGGGCTTTGCGGGCTCGGTCGCGGACGCGTTCTCGCTTTGCGAGCGGTTTGAAGCAAAGCTGGAGCAATACGGCGGCGGGCTTACGCGCGCGGCGGTCTCCCTGGCGCAGGAATGGCGCAGCGACAAGGCGTTAAGGCAATTGCAGGCGCTGCTGCTCGTGGCGGATAAGGATGAGCTGCTCGTCATATCCGGCACCGGCGAGGTGATCGACCCGGACGACGGCATTGCCGCGATCGGCTCGGGCGGCATGTACGCGCTTGCCGCCGCAAAGGCGCTCAAGGAAAACACTTCGCTTTCCGCGCGGGAGGTCGCGGAGCGCGCGCTCAAGATCGCGGGCGACATCTGCGTGTATACCAACGGCAACATCACGGTGGAGGAGGTATAACGCAATGCTGACGCCCAAACAGATCGTAGACGCGTTAGACAAATACATCATAGGCCAGAACAAGGCCAAGCGCGCGGTGGCCATCGCCCTGCGCAACCGCTACCGCAGGAGCCTTCTTTCCCCCGAGCTGCGGGAGGAGATCACGCCCAAGAACATCATTATGATGGGTCCCACGGGCGTAGGAAAGACGGAAATCGCAAGGCGTCTCGCGAAGCTTGTGGAAGCGCCCTTTGTCAAGGTGGAGGCCACAAAGTTTACGGAGGTCGGCTATGTGGGCCGGGATGTGGATTCTATGGTGCGCGACCTTGTGGAGGCTTCCATCCGCCTGTGCAAGGCCAAGCGCATGGAGGCTGTCCGCATGATGGCGGAGGCCGCGGCGGAACAGCGCCTGACGGACCTGCTGGTGCCGCTGCGCAAAAGCGAGACGCAGCCCCCGCAGAACCCGCTGCAAATGCTTTTGGGCGCGGGGCAGCCCCAGGAACCGCAGATGTCGGAGGAGGAAAAGCGCACGCATTTCACCCGCAGGGAAGCGGTGCTTGCGCAGCTCCGCGCGGGGCAGCTGGAGGATGAGATCGTGGAGGTCGAGGTGGAGGAACGCAGCCCCGGCAGCGACGCCATGATCGCCATGGGCATCGATATCAACCTCAACGATATGATCGGCGGCATACTGCCCAGCAAGAAAAAGCGCCGCAAGGTGCCCGTGAAGGAAGCGCGGCGGATCCTTGTGCAGGAAGAGTCCGACAAGCTGATAGACATGGACGAGGTCGTGCGCGAGGCCGTGGAGAAGGCCGAGCAGGACGGCATCATATTCATAGACGAAATCGATAAGATCGCGGGCGCGCGTGCCGCGTCCTCCGGCGGGCCGGATGTCTCGCGCGAGGGCGTGCAGCGCGATATCCTCCCCATTGTGGAAGGCTCCACCGTCAACACGAAGTACGGCCCGGTCAAGACCGATTACATGCTCTTTATCGCCGCGGGCGCGTTCCACGTGGCCAAGGTTTCGGATCTTATTCCGGAGCTGCAGGGGCGTTTCCCCATCCGCGTGGAGCTGGACGCCCTGACGCAGGAGGATTACAGGCGCATCCTGACCCAGCCGGAAAACGCCATCACCAAGCAGTACGCGGCGCTTCTTTCGGCCGATCACCTGATCCTCAACTTCACGGAGGACGCGATCGAGACCGTGGCGAAGTACGCCTACCTCGCGAACGAAAACACGGAAAATATCGGCGCGCGGCGGCTGCACACCATTATGGAGCTTCTTCTGGAGGATATCTCCTTCCGGGCGGGCGGGGAATACCCCGACCTCGAGCTGACCATCGACGGCCCCTATGTGCAGGAGCGCATGGCGGACAGCGACGTCAGCGAAGACCTCCGGAAATACATATTATAAGGATAAACCCGCTTGCGAAGTCCATGGAACTTTATAGGCGGTAATCTACAAAGGAGAAATCATGCGGAACCGATGGATGGCCGCGCTCGTCTGCCTGCTGCTGCTGCCCGGCTGCGTGGCAAACGTGGAAAGCGCCGCTTCAATCCAACAAAATACCGGATACGGCGCGGGGG
>DATMXR010000260.1:0-5393 GCA_035561315.1 Feifaniaceae bacterium | reverse complement strand
GCGCCATAGTGCGCATTGCGCTGCGGCGCGCGCCCAAAGCCGCGCTGGTAGGGCTGCGGCGTTTCGTCGTACCCGCCCACGCTGCCTATGGGCGAAACGGAGGCATGGTCTTGCCGCCCCTGGTTCTGCGCGGGCTGCGGGTCAAACCTGCGGCCCGTTTCCACATTGCGGAAACCGCGCGCGGGCGGTTCGTAAGCGGCGGGAGGCTCCGGCTCTTCCCGGGCCGGAACGGATGCGTTCGGGTCATGGGGGCGGACGTATTCCTCAACCTCCGGAAGCTCGTCCACCGAGTTGATATCAAAGGAAGGCTTGGGCCAGCGCGGCGAACGCACAAAGCCCCAGCTGGGGCGTTCGGTTTCCTCGGTTTCCGCGGGTTCGGGCTCCGGGGCGTGCGCCGCAGCTTCCGGCCGGAGCGGCGTGCCGCATACCGTGCAGGCTGTGGCCTGCGGATCGTTATATGCGCCGCAGTGATTGCAAACCATGGTGTATTCCTCCTATCCCGCCGCATGAAAGTATGCGGCAATAGTGCGCATGGCTATGCTTTGACAAGCTCCATTATACCGGATGCGCATTCCCGGTGCAAAGAGAAAAATGCCTGAAGCAGGCGATACGTACATATGTTTACAATTCCACAACAGAATCCGGCCTGCCGTTTGCAAAAAACGCGTTTACCTGTTCGGCCGCGGTCGTGGCCATGCGGATGGACGCTTCCTTGGTCAGCGCCGCCGCATGGGGGGACAGGAGCACGTTGGGCAGGCGCCGGAGCGGGCTTTCCGCCGCGGGGGGTTCCGTTGCGAACACATCGAGGCCCGCCGCGGCAAGCGTGCCGTCCTCCAGGGCGGCGGCGAGGTCCGCTTCCGCCACGATATCCCCGCGCGCGCAGTTGATAAGAATCATGCCCTTTTTGGCTTTACGCAATAAAGACGCATTTACCATGCCGCGGGTTGCATCGTTGCTGGGGCAATGCAGGCAGACAAAGTCGGATTTTTGAAATACCTCTTCGATATCCCGCGTGACCGTATAGGCCGGGTAATCCTGCTGCCGGATATGCGGGCTATATGCGATGACGGGCATCTTGAACCCGTTGCTAAGGATATCCGCCGTCAGCTTGCCGATGCGCCCCATGCCCACGATACCCGCCGTCTTGCCGTAAACCTCCACGGGAAGGTCCAGAAGCCGCATATCCCACCCGCCGGTGCGCACGGCCCTGTCATACTGGGGGATATATTTCGCGAGCGCAAGCAGCATCGAAACCGTATGCTCCGCGACGGATACGCTGTTGGCGTTGGGCGTATACGTCAAAACAATCCTGCGCTCCTTTACGGCCTGAAGCGGCACGTTATCCAGGCCCACCCCCAGCCGCGCGATCATTTTGAGCTTTGAGGCGGTTTTCAACGCTTCCTCCGTCAGGCGGAGGTTGGTGCGCAATATCAGCGCGTCCGCCTGCGGCAGCAGGCGCTCGAACGCCTCCTGGCCGGGTGCTTCCGGCAGGAGTATGCGGTAGCGCCCATCTAGCAGTTCCATGGCCCTGGGGTGGATCGTTTGGGAAAGCAATATCGTTTTCACAGGCGCTGCCTTTCTGCGTTTCGTTCTTGTCCTGCCCAAAAGGCGGAAGCTTCAGCATAAAAATCCATTTGAGTTATCATAAATCCATTTTGGATTTCCTGCAAGCGGATATCCAAAAGGCAAACGCGGGCGTTCAAAGGAAAACGCATAACCTGCGAAAAACCGCCGTATAAAGTCCGCAGGACTTGTTGGGCGGCCGTTAAAAAGCACTTGCATCCACAGGAAGAGCGTGGTATAATTTCGTTTGTTCGGGCAAAAGCTTTATTTTTGCAGGGCAACCAACAGCGACGGCACGACAGGGGGTGAATCATTTGGCAAACATCAAATCCGCCAAGAAACGGGTCGGCATTACTGCGAAGCAGAATCTGCGCAACCGTATGGTGAATTCCGCGGTCAAGACCTCCATCAAGAGGTACGATCAGGCGTTGGCAGCGGGTGATGCGGCAGCCGCGGAAGCAGCTTTTTTGAAGGCTGTGAGCACCGTGGACAAAGCGGCAGGCAAGGGCGTCATCCATAAAAACGCCGCCAACCGCAAGAAAGCACAGCTCGCCCTCAAGCGCGCCGCCGCCAATTGACCGCTTGGATACACATAAAGAACAAGCCCGCAAGGCTTGTTTTTTTGTGCTATTTGATCAGCCGCTCGGCGTGCTTCTGGATACAGTCAAAGCTTTCCTGGCTGATGACATGCTCGATCCGGCAGGCGTCCGCGCGGGCGATATTTTCCTCCACGCCAAGGGCCGTCAGGTAAGTGGAAAGCACCCTGTGCCGGTCATAGACGCGCTCGGCAATGGCGCGGCCCTCATCGGTCAAAGTGATATGCCCCGCGCTGTCCATGAGGACATATCCGTTTTCCCGCAGCCGCTTCATGGCGTAGCTGATGCTGGGCTTTGTAAAATGAAGTTCGTTGACGATATCGATCGAGCGCACCTGCCCCTTTTGCAGGGAAAGCTTCAATATGGCTTCCAGGTAATTCTCCGCGGATTCCTGAATTTTCAAGAAAAGGCCTCCAATCGATATGTATTGGTACTTAATCATAACACGCATCGCCGCGCATATCAAACTCCGGCGGGCTGAATCATACAATCTTTAACAAAGGACACGGCCGGTTCACAAAGCCGGCGCGGAGCGGGCGGACATTCTATGCTTAGGCAGGTTCGGCATCGTTCCGACAGGAGCCGGACGCCGGCGGAACCGGTCCGCCGGCGCCCCGCAGCGAAACTGCGCTTAAAGCACGAGCGAAGGGGCGGTATAGGCGCGCTGGGCGAGTTCGGCGTCGTACAGGTACAGGCCTTTTGCGTCCGCGCCGAAGAGGTCGTAATGGCCGATGAGATCGTTGGCGTTCTGCTCCTCTTCGCCCTGCTCCTTTATGAACCAGTCCAGAAACTGCATGGCGCGGAAATCCCGGGCTTCATAGGCCGCCTCGTAAATGGCGTTGATGGAGGCTGTGACAAACCGCTCGTGCTCGAGCGCGGCAAAAAGCGGCTCCCGGAAATTGCCGTAGTCCTTGTCCGGCGCGGCGATCGCGCCCAGTTTGACGGGCACGTTATTGTTGATTAGGTACTGCATGAACAGCAGCGCGTGGTCGCGTTCCTCCTGGGCCTGCACCTTGAACCAGTTGCCGAACCCGTCCAGGTTGCGGTCGTAATAATAATTGGACATATCCAGGTATAAATACGCCGAATAGAATTCCTTGACGATCTGCTCCATCAGAAGCTGTTTGACTTTTTCGTTCATGTTCTTCGTTCCCTTTCCTATTTATTATGCCACACGGTACAGAGCGGTTCTCTATTAACATACCCCGGACCGCCTGCGGCAAACAGGGAAGGGCTCATTCCGGCGCGCCTGCCTTCATGCTTTTCAGGCTCCTGGGAATTTCCGCGTCGATATCGGCGACGGTCACGGTTTTGAGGTATTTCGTGCAGCGGTCGTTGAGCGAAACGCGCAAAGCCTCCATGGCGTCCGCCATGCCGGAGGCGACCGCGCATTTTGCATCCGTATCCGCGCCGCCATAGATACCGGAAACGACCTCCAGGTTGAGCGCAAAAAGCACGCGGTCCAGCGTGATATCCTCCGCGGGCAGCACCATGAAATAGCCGCCCTCCGGCCCTTCCTTCGCGCCCACAAGTTTTGCGGCCTTGAGCTTAGACAGCACCTTGCGCACGCGCGCGGGGTTGGTGCACACGCTTTTCGCCAGAAGATCGCTGCAGATGATGCTCTGCTTGCGGTTCAAAAACACCAGCGCATGGATGGCTACGCCGAATTCGCCCGTCATAACGCGCTCCTTTCTCCACGGGGATTTTTTGCGGTCCGTTCCAGCGTGGAATGGATGGCGCCCGTGGGGCAGACGCGACGGCATGCGCCGCAGCGGATGCACTCCGGGCTGTTGGGCGTCAGATAGGTCGCTACCGCCATGGGGCAGGATTTTTCGCACGCCCCGCAGCGGGTGCAGGCGGAAGCGTCCACGCGGTAGCGGTAGAGCGCCACGGGGTTGAACAGCCCGTATATCGCGCCGAGCGGGCAAAGATACCTGCAAAACGGGCGGTAGACGGGGATGCAGAGCAGGAGTATCAGCAGCATCAGCCCGACCTTCCAGGCGAACAGCCCGCCCGCTGCGGCCTGAAGGCTCTGGTTCGTCAGTACCAGCGGAAGCCCGGCAAACAGCGTGCCGGAGGGGCAGATGTACTTGCAGAACCACGGCTGCCCCTGGCCCGCGATATCCAGGGCGAGCATGGGCAGCAGCAATACGAACGCCGCGAGTATGACGTACTTGAGATATCGCAGCAGTTTATCCCCAGGCAGCACCCGCAGCTTTTTGAAGAACGGTATTTTATAAAGAAGCTCCTGCACAAATCCGAAGGGGCACAAAAACCCGCACACCACCCGGCCCAATACCGCCCCGAACGCGAGCAGGAACCCCACCACGTAATAGGAGAAGCCGTAGTTGCGGCTAGACACCACCGCCTGCAGGGAACCGATGGGGCAGGAACCGAACGCCCCCGGGCAGGAGTAGCAGTTCAGTCCCGGCACGCATACGCACTTCAAATTTCCTTTGTAGAGGGTGCCGTTCAGATACCCCGCCGCATAGCCGTTCGTCACCGCCGCGTAGGCAAGCTGGACCCAGTGCCGCCCCGTATTCCGCTTTTGCTTCTTTTCCGCCGCGTTACCCAATGCCGATACACTCCAGACAAACCGTGGTCGCTTTTCTGATCACGGTCTCCGCCTCGCCGCGGTATACGCCCAGCAGCAAAAACGCCGCGGCGGTCAACAAGAGCAATATGGGGACGATACGTTTTCGCATGTTACTGCACCAGCGCAAGGTAGGCGTCTATGATTTCTTTCCACTCTTCCTTGCTTTTGCCGCCGACGATGGGCTCGCCCACGATGCCGCCGTTTTTGTCCACAAACACGGTTTCGGGAATGTACTGCACCTGGTTGAGCTTGATGTTCATTAAATCTTCGGAGGGCAGCAGGTGGATATAGTCGGCCCCCGTTTGCTCTATGATCTCCCACGCCGTGGAAACGACGCTTTTGTCGTAGCCGCCGAGCCTGCTCGCCGCGTCCGCCACGATGCCGACGATTTGGAAGCCCTTATCCCGATACTCCTCCGCAAGCTCGCCCAGGTACGGCATTTCTTCAATGCATGGGCCGCAGAATGTGCCCCAGATGTTGACCATCGTGAGGTCCGCGTTTGCAAAAATCTCCTGCGTGTAATCTTTTTCCTCTATACCCGGCGCCGTAAACGAGCCGAAGGAGGGACGCGCGGCGGCGGGGGTATCCGCGGATTCTTCGGGCGTGGAGCCAGATTCAGCCGCGGGGGAAGCCGGAGC
>DATMXR010000259.1:0-6114 GCA_035561315.1 Feifaniaceae bacterium | reverse complement strand
ATGAAAGAAGTATTGGATTTCTTAACGACAAACAAGGTGTTTTTTGTGGCAACGGCGGACAACAATATCCCGCATGTACGTCCATTTGGGTTTGTTATGGATTGCGGCGGAAAACTCGCTTTCTGCACCTGTAATCAGATGGACGTGTGCAAACAGCTTGCCGCTAATCCGAATGTGGAAATCAGTTGCATAGACGCACAGTGCAACACTCTGCGTATTTGCGGTAAAGCTGTTTTTGCCACATCGGAGGAAACGCAGCGAAAAGCCTTGGAAGTGATGCCCTCTCTCAGTACCTCATATTCTGTGGGAGACGGCAAGTTTGAGATTTTTTACCTCGATGAAGCAAAAGCGGTCTGTACTACCATGGGCGGCGAAACACAAGTTTTATCAATTTAAGGACAAGCGAAATCTATTAAAATTTAGGCTTAGTATCTGGATTGCGATGAAATTTGTCAGTGATGTTACCGCGTGGACCGGGGCTTTGAAAACGCCGCGGTAATCTTTCGGTTAATTACCTATAGCATACGGGACCGTAGTGCAAAACGCTGCGGTCATTTTTATGCCTGACAATTTGCCCTTTTCCAATAGGTCTCCAGTTTACAGCAACATGCCCTTCCACTCTCCGGGAGCCGTGCGCCGCTTAGGAGCCGGGCGGCTCCTCCAGTTTTTTGAGCGCCTCCTCCAGCGTATGCCAGGCGAGCGTTGCGCATTTGACCCGCGCGGGCATGTTTGAGATGTTTTGAAGCGCCAGCGCATCCTCCAGTTCCTCCAGTGCGGCTTCATCGGTCACGGTTTTTTTGATCATGCCAAGGAACAACTCCGCCAGGCGGGTCGCTTCCTCCGCCGATTTTCCCTCGACCAGGTCGGCCATGATGGCGGCGGACGCTTCCGAAATCGCGCAGCCGCTTCCCGAGATCGCGGCCTTTTGAATGGTCCCGTTCGTTACCGTAAGCGAAAGGCTGATGTCGTCCCCGCAGCTCGGGTTGACGCCCCGCGTCGTAACGTCGGGGTGTTCCAGGGGATGCCGGTGCTTTTGCGAGCGGCTGTACTGCGTGACGATCTCGGTGTAGAGGTCACCCAATTCCATGGCCAAGCCACCTCCTGACGCCCTTGAGGCTCTCCGCCAGACGGTCGATATCCTCTTTCGTGTTGTACAAATAGATGCTTGCGCGGCAGGTGGACTGCACGCCCAGATGCCGGAGGAACGGATGCGCGCAATGGTTGCCGGAGCGCACGGCGATTTTATCCGCGTTGAGTATCGTCGCGATATCGTGCGGATGGACGCCGTCGAGCACAAACGAGACGACGCCGGTCCGCTCCTCAAGCCCGTTTGGCCCCACGATCCTAAGGTGCGGCACGCCGCCCAACCGGTCGAGCAAATACGCCGTAAGCTCCCGCTCGGCGGATTGGATGTGATCCATGCCCGCCGCCCCAAGATAATCGATGGCGGCGGAAAGCCCGGCCGCCCCGCCCACGTTCTGCGTGCCGCCCTCAAATTTCTGCGGCAGGGGCGCGAATGTGGAACTCTGCTCCTCCACATATTCGATCATATCGCCGCCGTACAAAAACGGGGGCATAGCTTCAAGCAGCGCTTCCCTGCCGTAAAGCACGCCGACGCCCATCGGCCCCAGCATTTTATGGGCGGAAAACGCGTAGAAATCGGCGCCGAGAGCGGATACGTCCACCGCCATATGGGGAACGGCCTGCGTGCCGTCCACGACTGCGGCGGCGCCGACCGCGTGTGCCCGTTCGATGATCTCTTCCAAAGGGTTGATCACGCCGGTCACGTTGGAAGCGTGCGCGATTGCGACGAGCTTCGTTTGACCGGTGATCTTGCTCCTGATCTCGGCGGAGGGGATGCGCCCGGACCCGTCCGTGTACAGGTAGGTAAGGGTTGCCTGCTTTGCCCGCGCCACCGCCTGCCACGGCACCAGGTTGCTGTGATGCTCGGAAACGGCCAGCACGATTTCGTCCCCGGACTTAAGGATGCTCATCCCGTAGCTGTAGGCGACAAGATTCAGCGATTCGGTCGCGCTTTTGGTAAAGACGATCTCCTCCACCTTTTTTGCCCCGAGAAACGCGCGGACATTCTCCCGGGCGGCCTCCAGCGCCTGCGTGGCTTTTACGCTCAGGTCATAGGCTCCCCGGTGCGGGTTGGCGTTGGATGTTTGGTAGTACGCCGTGACTGCGTCCAGCACGGCCTGCGGCTTCTGGGTCGTTGCGGCGTTGTCAAGATAAGCGAGCTTGCGGCCCTTTTCATCCGTCTGAAGCAGCAGCGGAAAATCACTGAGGTATTTGTTCATACCGTTTTCCCTCCCCGTTCAATGGACTCCCGTACGGCGGTAAGGATACTCTCCCGCACGGACGCGTCCGGTATCTTTTCCACAGTGGAGGAAAACGCGGCCTGCGCCAGCAGCTTTTTTGCCTCCAGCTCGTTGATCCCTCGGCTCATCAGGTAGAACAGGACCTTATCGTCCGGCCTTCCCGAGGTCGCCGCGTGCTCCCCTTCGACATCATCCTCTCCGCACAGCAGCAGGGGCACCGAGACGTTCTGCACCTCGGGGCTGAGCATCAGCACGCTTTCCTCCTCGCGCCCCTTGGAGCCGGATGCGCCGCTTATAAAATCCAGCGTGTCGCGGAGTACCTTTTTGCTCCGCTCCAGCAGGATACCTTTTGCGTGGATGCCGGAAGACGTCTTTTTGCCCCGGTGCTCCACGCGGCAGGACAGATCCAGCGCCCGTTCTCCGTCGCCCAGGTAGAGCACATCGAGATTGGCGCCGCCGCCCTCGCCTTTTAGCAGCAGGTTGCAGCTTGAAAGCGGGCGGGCCGCGCCCAATTCCGCCGTGATGACGTCCAGCCGCGCGTCTTCCTCAACGACGCCTCCGATCGCATCCGTATGGGCGGCCGCGCTATTCAGCATCTGCACCTTTACGAGCTTCACCATGGCGTTCCGGCGGGCAATGACGCGCGTCCGCCCGCAGTGGCGTACAGGCGTGTTCTGTTCGGAAGTATAATATAGAATCACTTCGGCGCTGGAGCCTTCCTCCGCCTCTATCACGATGTCGTCCACAAGGGCCGGGTTCTCCGCGTCCAGACGCAGCGCGAGTACGATCGGCTCCCGCTCCGCGTGGCCTTTGGGAATCCGGATCAAATACTTAAGGTTCGCGTTTTCTTCTATAAATGTCCCCATTTCCGCGGGAACGAAGGGCCCCGTCAGGTCCCCGTTCAACGTCAGGCCCCTAAAATCCCGTTCGACTATGATCTGTCCGGACGCGCGTATAGGAACGCCTTCCGGGACGGCCGCGTTATCCGGCCCAACAAGATCGAGCGCGGCGTCGTTTACACGGAGCCAGCGCCACGTGCGCACGGGCATCCGGTTGATGGTTGTTGCCAGTTGCCGCATATCACGCCTCCTAACCGATGGTCCCTTCCAGCTCAAGGCTGATGAGCCGGTTCATTTCGACCGCGTACTCCAGCGGGAGTTCCTTTGCGATGGGCTCAACGAACCCCCGGACGATCATCGCCTTGGCCTCCTGCTCCGAGAGCCCCCTGGTCATGAGGTAGAATATGGCCGCGTCGCTGATGCGGCCGATTCTGGCCTCATGCCCGATATCCACCCGGTCGCTTCGGATATCCATGACGGGGATCGTATCCGTCCTTGACGCGCTGTCCATCATCAGCGATTCGCAGACGATGGAGGATTTCGACCCGGCGGCCTCGGGCTGGATGTTGATGGAGCTGCGGTAGACGGCGATCCCGCCGTCCTTGGAGATGGAGCGGGAACTGATGGTGGACGAGGTATTGGGGGCCGCATGCACCACCCTGGTTCCGGTGTCCAGATGCTGGCCGTTCCCGGCGAACGTGATGCCGTTGAACATGGACCGCGCGCCCTCACCCTTCAGGATGCTGGAAGGGTAGAGCATGGTGGTGTGCGAGCCGAAGGTCCCGGAGATCCATTCTATGGCCGCGTTCTTTTCCACCAGCGCCCGCTTGGTGTTCAGGTTCATCATATTCTTGGACCAGTTTTCAATGGTGGAATACCGCAGCGTCGCGCCCTCGCGGACATACAGCTCCACGCATCCGGCGTGGAGGTTGAGTACGTTGTATTTGGGCGCCGAGCAGCCCTCTATAAAGTGGACGGAAGCGCCCTTTTCCACGACGATGAGCGTATGCTCGAATTGCCCGGCGCCCGGCGCGTTGAGCCGGAAGTAGGATTGCAGGGGGATTTTAAGGCGCACCCCCTCCGGCACATACACATACGAGCCGCCCGACCAGACGGCCCCGTGCAGCGCCACAAACTTGTGGTCCTCGGGCGGCACGAGCTTCATGAAAAGCTGCCGCACCACATCCTCGTGTTCGCGCACGGCCGTTTCCATGTCCGTGTAGATCACGCCCTGGTTCAAAAGTTCGCGCCGGATGTTGTGGTAGACCACTTCCGAATCGTACTGCGCGCCCACGCCCGCAAGGGAATCCCGCTCCGCCTTGGGGATGCCGAGGCGTTCGAACGTGTTCTTGATGTAGTCGGGCACCTCGTTCCAGTCGTTTTTTAAATTCGTATCCGGCTTCACGTAGGTGACGATCTGATCCATATCGAGTTCATCGAGCGGCGGGCCCCAGTCGGGCAGGGGCAGCCGGTCGTACACTTCCAGGGAGCGGAGCCGGTGCGCAAGCATCCAGGAGGGCTCGTTCTTCAATTTGGATATTTCCGTCACGATTTCGGCGGTAAGGCCTTTATTCGTCTTATAGCCGCTTCTGTCCGCATCCCGGAAATCGAAGCGCTCCCTGTCGATATCGTCTATTCTCGTTTTCTGCTTTTCCATTCCTTCACCCCGTTATCCAAGGACCGAAGCAAAGCCGTCCCGGTTGATCGTTTCGATCAGGGACGCGCCGCCGGTTTTGACGATGCGCCCGTCCGCCATGACATGTACGTAGTTTACGGGAAGCCGCTGCAAAATCCGCGTGATGTGCGTGATGATGAGCACCGCGTTTTCTTCATTCCTGTAGCGGTCCACGCTTTCCGAGATCGTCTTTACGGCGTCGATATCGAGACCCGAATCCGTTTCATCCAGTATCGCGAGCTTCGGGTTGAGCACCGCGAGCTGCAAAATCTCGTTTTTCTTTTTTTCCCCGCCCGAAAAACCGACGTTGAGATACCGTGAAGCGTAGGAAGGGTCCATCTCCAATTCCTTCATTTTGGATTGAAGCTCTTTACGGAAGGGGAGGAGCTTCACATCCTCTCCGGTATACGCCGCCTTTGCGGCGCGCAGGAAATTTTCCACCGTGATTCCCGCGATCTCCTCCGGCGCCTGAAAGGAAAGGAACATGCCCCTTCTGGCGCGGGCGTCCGGCTTTTCATCCGTGATGTCCTCATTTAGAAACGCGATGCTCCCCTCGTCCACAACATAGCGCGGGTCGCCCATCACGACGTTGGCGAGCGTGGATTTTCCCGCTCCGTTGGGGCCCATGAGCACATGCACCTCGCCTTTGTTTATTTCAAGGTCCACGCCGTTCAATATGCGCCGCCCGCCGGCGGACGCGCACAACCTGTTGATGCTTAATAGAGTCTCTGGCATTTTTCACACCTCTTTATCGCCGCCTCGTGAGAGGGATCGGTTTTGTCCGCCGCATGCCGGATCGAACATCGGTCGGAAACCGCGGTGCTGTCGGCGACCAGATCGAACAATTTGGTGATCTTTTCGATGGTGCCGTCGTCCAGCGTGGAAATATACGCTTCGGCACTGGAGCGCATTTTTCCGTAATGTTCGTCATAGCCCAGGCAGGCCGCCTCCCCGTCGGGCGTCAGCCTGTAATACACTTCCTTTTTGTTGCCGGTGATGCGGTATGGCTCCAAATATCCCTTGTCCTCCAGTTTTTTTGCAAGCTGCGCCACCGCGCCGTTGGTGATGCCCAGGAATTGGGACAGCTCGCCCGCTTTTGCATTCCTGTTGCGCTGCACGCACTTCAAAAGGCTGATATCCGAATAGGTCAGCTTGTGGCCCGTCCCGTAGCTCCTGGCGATTTTTGATTCGCAGATCATGACGTTCAGGGACTGATACAGCTTTTTGATGAGCTCTTCTTTTTTGCACATTGCGCATCACCTCGGGAATATTATAT
>DATMXR010000258.1:0-7228 GCA_035561315.1 Feifaniaceae bacterium | reverse complement strand
GGCCGCTGTTAAGGCGGATGTGCGAGCAGGCGGGTATCGTCTATTCCCTGACCGCGGGGGACGAGCCGGGCTCCATCGTGGAAATTTACCGGTTCGCCAAGGCGCTCGGCTTTACTGTGGTCGCCGCCGGAAAAGGCAAGAACAACCCGCTCGATATCTACGCCCACCCCGGCATGGAGGAATGGAAGCGGAAAGCGGCCGCGCGCGATATGAATGCGCGCATGCTCATAGAGTTTGTGGACGGCTCCAAGACCATGATCGAAATGGCCGCAGTTTCCAACGCCACGGGCCTTGTGCCGGACGTGCGCGGCATGCATGGCGTGAAGTGCAACGTAGACGAGCTCTCCAGGGTATTCAGCCTCAAAGAGCAGGGCGGCATACTGGAGCGCGAGGGCGTGGTGGACTTTGGCATCGGCAATATCGCGCCCGGCATATTCGTCATCGTCACCACGGACAACAAGCGCATCATCGACGGCCTGGTGCAGCGGGACATGGGCAACGGCCCGAATTATTTGCTTTACCGCCCCTACCACCTCTGTTCCATCGAAACGCCCGTCACCGCGGCGCAGGCCGTAATTTACGGCGAGTCTACGGCGCATCCCATGCACAAGCTCACAAGCGAATGCATCACCGTCGCCAAGAAGGATCTAAAAGCCGGGCAGGTGCTTGACGCCATAGGCGAATACTGCTACCGCGCCAGCATCGAGCTGTTTGAAGTCGCGAAGGAAGGCAATATGCTGCCCGTGGGGCTCGCAAAGGGCGCAAAACTGCTCTGCGACGTCAAAAAAGACAGCGTGATCACCTACGACATGGTGGAATTGAACAACGCTTCGGTCCTTCTGCAATTGCGCAGGGTGCAGGACCAGATGATGAGCTGAATAAAAAGGAGATGCGGTATGGATTATAAGGTGAAACTGGGCTTCGCCCCCACCCGGCGCGGCAGCGCGTTTGTGAACCCGGATGCGCTCAGGTACAAGAAGCTGATCATGGACCGGCTTTCCGCCTGGGGCGTGGATTTTGTGGATATCGAGGATATCAACGAGGAAGGGCTGCTGCGCGGCCCCTACGACGTGGACGCGGTCATCGAAAAATTCAAGGCCGCGAAAGTCAATTGCGTGTTCTTCCCTCACTGCAATTTCGGCTCCGAGCACAGCGTCGCCAAGGTGGCGAAGGAGCTGAACGTCCCCGTACTGTTGTGGGGCCCCCGGGACGAAGCGCCGCTGCCCGACGGTTCCCGCCTGCGCGACACGCAGTGCGGCCTGTTTGCCACCGGCAAGGTGCTGCGCCGGGTGGGTGTACCCTTTACCTACCTCCCCAACTGCCGCGTGGAGGATGAGCTGTTCGATAAGGGCGTGCACGCGTTCCTTGCGGTGGCCAACGTCATAAAAGAAGTGCGGCGCGCGCGCATTTTGCAGATCTCCACGCGCCCCACGGATTTCTGGACCATGATGTGCAACGAAGGGGAACTGTTGGAGCGTTTCGGCATACAGCTCTTCCCCATCGCCATGTCCGATTTCGCGGACCGGGTCAAGAAACTGGAGGCCGATTTAAAAGACGCCGAAGTAGAAGAAACCGTCCAATATATTAACTCGGCCATGGAAGTCTGCGTGGGCGAAGAATTCGTGCGCCGCATCGCCGCGTTGAAAGTCGCCATGGCGCGCTATGCGAAGGAAAACGGCTGCAACGCCGTCGCGATCCAGTGTTGGGACGCGCTGCAGAACGCGCTGCACATCATGCCCTGCTGCGCAAACGCGCTGCTGACCGACGAAGGCCTTCCCGTCGCGTGCGAAACGGACATCCACGGCGCCATCACGTCCATCATGGCGCAGGCCGCGGGCATGGGCAAGACGCCCAGCTTCTTTGTGGATTGGTCCGTCCGCCACCCGGAAAACGAAAACGGCGAATTGTTGCAGCACTGCGGGCCGTGGCCGCTTTCCCTGGCCGTTGAAAAGCCGCAGCTCGGCCGGCCCTTCGCGTTCGCGGACAATTGCCCGGGCAATGTCATCGCCGAAATCAAGGGCGGCGAAATCTCTTTGATCCGCTTCGACGGGGACCACGGCGAATACGGCGTGCTCATGGGCACCGCGCAGGGCATCAAGGGCCCGCGCAACAAGGGCACCTACCTCTGGGTGGAAGTCCCCGAATGGCCGCGCGTGGAAAGCATGATCGTAAAAGGGCCGTATGTGCACCACGCCGTGGGCATACACGGCAACATACTGCCCGTTATCTACGAGGCGCTGACCTATCTGCCGGGCGTAAAAGCTGATTTCTACAACGACGGCCAGAAGCGCGAGACCGAAAATTTCTGGCTGGGTTTATAGGCTGCGGGCAGACGCCCGGCCATAATGAGGGGAATCGATGAAGTGCATGGGCATCGACGTCGGGACGACCGGCGTAAAAGCGGCCGTATTCGACGAGGCGGGAAGCATACTCGGCTACGGCTTTCAAAACTACGGCATCGCGTTCGGGGAGGGCAAGCTTGCCGAACAGGGCGCAGAGCATGTGTGGGCCTGCGCCAAAAAAACCATGGCTGCGGCCGTCGCGGCGGCCGGGGCGGATATCGCCGCCATCAGCCTTTCCACGCAGGGCGACGCCGTCATCCCGGTGGACAAGGACCGGAACGCGCTGCACCCCGCCATATTGGGTATGGATTACCGGACGGAGGCGGAGGCGGACCGCTGCGCCGCGATATTCGGCGACAAAGCCCTGTTCAAAAAAACGGGCATGCGGCCGCATCCCCTAAACTCGCTGACCAAAATGATGTGGCTCAACGAGCACCGGCCCGAAATCCGTGACCGGCTGTGGAAGTACACGACCTACGCGGATTATATCTTATTGAAGCTGGGCGCGGACGAGCCGGTAATAGACCTTTCCATGGCAAGCCGCGTCATGGCGCTGGACCTGTTTACAAAAGAATGGGACCCGGATATCCTTGCTAAAACAGGCATTGATGCGGAGTATTTGTCGAAGGCCGTCCCCTCCGGCACAGTGGTGGGCAGGCTGACGGGCGCGCTTGCGGATGAAATCGGCATACACCCCGGGGCCATGATCGTGACCGGCGGCCACGACCAGCCCTGCGCCGCCTTGGGCGCGGGCGTCATCCAGGAAGGGATCGCTTTAGACTCCCACGGAACCGCGGAGGTGCTTTCCACCGCGTTTGAAACGGTGCAGCTCGGGGATTGCATGTATTCTAGCTACTTCCCATGCACCTGCCATGTGGCGCCGGACCGGTTCTTTTCCTTCGCGCTCAACCACACGGGCGGCATACTGCTGCAATGGCTGCGGGACAATTTCTGCGGCGTGGACGTGGAGCAGGCGAAGCGCCTGGGCGTGGACTCTTACGCGTATCTTATTGAAAACGCGCCGGACGGGCCCGCCTCCGTCATGATGCTGCCGCACTTCAACGGCAGCGGAACGCCGTGGTGCGATTTGAAATCCAAGGGCGCGATCGTGGGGCTTACCATGGATACCACCCGGCAGGACGTCGTAAAGGCGGTGCTCGATTCGCTCACCTACGAGATGAAGATCAACCTGGAGCGCCTGGGCGAGGCGCAGGTGCAGATCAGACGCCTCCGGTGCGTGGGCGGTGCCGCGAGAAGCGCGAAATGGATGCAGCTAAAGGCCGATATCCTCGGCTGCACCGTGGAAACGCTGGCGGTGCGCGAGGCTGCGTGCCTGGGCGCCGCCATGCTGGCGGCTTCCGCCGCGGGCGCTTACGCCTCCCCCATGGAGGCGCTCGCCATGGTGCAGCTGGACAAACGGTTCGAGCCCGACGCCGCAAGCAGGCAGCTGTATGAAAACAAGTACCGCGTCTACTGCAAAATTTACGAGTCGTTAAAGCAGCTCAACCACGCGCTGTAAACAACCTATGCAAAACATATGCGCCCGCAGGTCTCCTGCGGGCGCTTGCATGTCAAAAAAGGCATACATATACTTTGTATTTTCGATTATATGGTGCATCCTCGGCGCCCTAAAGCGCCGATACCTTGAAACCCCTAAAGGTATTTACACTCTATTTGTTTTGCTGGCAAATGTTATTTTAAGAGCAGTTCAATTGCCTTGTTCAGTTCCTCGATCGTTTCCATATCCCCTGTTTCCACCGCATCCACAATGCAATGATCCAGATGGTCCCTCAATATGACCTTGCAGATGCCGTTGATCGCGGAGCGAACGGCCGCAAGCTGTATCAATACCTCGGAGCAATCGCGCCCGTTTTCCACCATATTCCGGACGGAAGTCAGATGCCCGATCGCGCGGGAGAGCCGGTCGAGCACCGCCTTGGTATTCTGGTGCGCATGCTTGCCATGGGAATGCGGAATTGCAAGCTCCCCGTCCCGCCCTATCGTTTCGTCATGATGCCTGCGGATGCCCGGATACCGCCCGCACAAAAAATTCATAATGAACCCCCCGTACCTGGAATTTTGTTATTGTCATTGTACCATACCGGCATAAAAATACATCCCCCCGCAGGGCTTGCGGCGTCTTTCCGGGGTTGTTACAATCGACGCGTACCAATCAATCATCATAATAGGGGGACAAAATCATGGCCAAAATGACGGCTGCAAAAACATTGATCATTACGGCAATGTGTATCGCGCTTTGCGTGGTGCTGCCGCTGCTGTTCCATTCCATCCCCAACGCGGGCAATATATTCCTTCCCATGCATATCCCCGTGCTGCTGTGCGGGTTGATTTGCGGCATTCCATACGGCCTTGTCTGCGGCTTGCTTGGGCCGCTGCTTTCGAGCGTATTGACGGGCATGCCGCCTATGGCGTACCTGCCCGGCATGCTCATTGAGCTTGCGGTATACGGAATGGCTTCGGGCCTTGTGATGAAGCTGGTGCATACCCCAAAGCCATATGCGGACCTCTATATCAGCCTGGTCGCCGCGATGGCTGCCGGGCGTATTGTCGGCGGGCTTATGAGCGCGCTGATATTCGCGGCGGACAGCTACTCGTTTGCCGCATGGGCGGCCGGTTATTTTATAAACTGCTGGCCCGGCCTCATCATACAGCTGGCTCTGATTCCGTCGATCGTGTTTGCGCTCGAAAAGGCGAAGCTCATTGCCAGGCGTTATCCGGCTGAAACGGAACCCGTATGAACAAACAGGACATCATGGAGTTTTTTGACGGGCTTGCGCCTTCCTGGGATGACGATCTGGTCCATGACGACAGGAAAATCAACCGGATTCTCGATTATGCGGACGTCAGGGAAGGCTTAAGCGTGCTCGACGTGGCCTGCGGTACGGGCGTGCTGTTCCCCGACTATCTTGCGCGGAACGTAAAGCGAATAACGGGCGTCGATATCTCATCCGCCATGATCGCGCGCGCAAAGGCAAAGTTTAGAGACCCCCGCATCCTGCTGCTGGCGGCGGATATCGAAGAGGCGGCATTCCCGGAGCCGTTCGACCGGGCCGTGGTCTATAACGCGTTTCCGCATTTTCCGGACCCAAAAAGCCTTGTCCGCTGCCTTTCGGGGAAACTCGCAGTTGGAGGCAGGCTTACCGTAGCCCACGGCAAAGGCCGCGCGATGATCGACAGCCACCACGCCGGTACGGCGTCCAAGGTATCCCTTGGCCTGCTGCGCGAAGACGAGCTTGCGGCTTTACTCCGGCCGTATTTTGATGTGGACGTCACCGTAAACGATGAGGTCTATGTCGTTTCGGGTATAAAACGGTAAAGGTTACCGAAACGGCGGCGTGCCAAATTCGAATAATACGCAGCAGCGGCTGTTCCGGCACGGACTCCCGCCGTTTTTTTTGCGGCTGGGATTAAATCCGCCTATACCGCCGCACGCGCTTGCTTTTGCCCGCTTTAAGCATATATACTGAAATCGGCTGTTTGCCAATCCTCACAAAGGGGGCCGGGCCATGGACAAGGAACTCATTTCCTATTTGCGTACGGAAGCGGGCATTTCCGCCGCGTTCAATTTTTTTATAAACGGCATGCTCGCGGCACTGATCCATCATAAGGCGGATTGGGTGCCCGCGGACGCCGTAAGCCTCGCCATAGACCTGGCGCTGACCTGCGTGTTCATATGCACCATCGGCGCGCTGTTTTGCGCGGCGAGCCTCCGCCGGGCAAAGGCCGGGGGCGTATGCGCGGGCCAAAATCCGCTGATCCGGCGCTTAGGCCGCCTGTTCCGCCGCCCGGCGCTGTTCGGCCTGCTGCTGGGCGCGCTTACCGCCGCGGCGCTGTTTGCGCTTGCCGCCCCAATATTTACTCTACTGGGCATCCGGGCGGTTTCGTTCAGCGTCTATATCGCGCTCAAAACCGTATTCTGCGCGCTGCTGGGTTATTTCGCCACGCTGGCGTCGCTGCATGCGGGCCTGTGCCGAGAAAAGGCGGAAGGATAATACCCCAAGAATCATGACGGTCCAACGCAAAAAACGGCGGCTCCCGCAAGCATGGGAGTCCGCCGTTTTGAGTTTGCCCGGCTTTACAGCTCGAATTGTCTGGCGATGACCGCGAGCGCGGTGGAAACGTCGCTGTTTTTGATGCAGCATGCGATCTTGGTTTCGCTCGTCGTCACAAGCTCTATGCTGACGTTCGCGTCCGCGAGCACGGAGAACAGCTGCCCCGCCACGCCGTGGCGGATGGCCATGCCCGGGCCTTCCACGGTGAGCTTTGTGATGTTGTCCAGCGCGTGGATATCCATGCCCATGTAAAGCGGGCGCAGCGTCTTTAGCGCGTTGAGCGCCGTAGCAAGCTGGGACTTGGGCAGCGAAAAACTGACGTTGCCGGAAACGGAGCCGGGGACCGTGACGCTGATCATATCCACAAACACGTTGTTGCGCGCGATGAGGCCGAATATATGGCTCAACACGCCCGGCTCGTTGGGAAGCGAGCTTACGGTAATCACCGCCTGGTCGTCGTCCGTATACAGGTGGGAAAGCACGTCTTTTTCCGTGACGATATCGTGCATGCTGTAGAGGCCTGGCTGCTTGTGCATGAGGTACTGTGCCGCGCGCAAAGCGCCCATGCCGAACACCTGCTTGGAATATGCCTTATGGGAAATGGAAACGACCTCGTCCTGGCCGAAGAACTCCACCTCATGCTCGCCCACTATGGTGCCGCCGCGTATGGAATGCAGGCCGATCTCCTTTTTAGAGCGGCGAACATCCTTGGTGTGGCGGCCAAATACGTACTCCTTGCCTGCGGGGAACTGCGCGCTGACAGCGTCCGCCAGCATCAGCGCCGTTCCGCTGGGGGCGTCCACCTTGAGGTTG
>DATMXR010000257.1:0-5717 GCA_035561315.1 Feifaniaceae bacterium | reverse complement strand
GAAGGCACCCGCGCGGAGGTGGTGCAGCGCCTTGAAAACGAGCTGCTCGAACTGTACCGCGACCCGCGGCTCAGCAGCAAGCCGAAGCAGCTGGAGAAGCGCGGCGGCGCTTACTATTCCGAGGCGGCCGTGCGCCTGATGTGCTCCATTTATAACGATACGGGCGATATCCAGACCGTCAACGTAAAAAACCGCGGCACGCTTGATTTCCTGGAGGACGGCGACTGCATCGAGGTGAATTGCCGCATATGGAAGGACGGCCCCGTTCCGGCGCCCGTTCCGGCGGTTCCGGATGCCATAAAGGGCCTGATCCATGCGGTCAAAACCTACGAGCGGCTGGCTATCGAGGCGGCGGTCACGGGCGGCAGGGGCCTAGCGCTTTTGGCGCTGGCGCATCACCCGCTGGTGTATTCGGCGGACGCCGCGGAGCGCATGCTCGCGGAAATGCTGGAGGCAAACCGCGCATACCTGCCGCGCTTTTTTGAGTGATCCCCGACAGAGCCAAACAGAACCGATCAGGTCGCCTGATTTCTGTATTGCAAATAATCCAGGAAGCGTTTCACCGCGACGGAAACGCTGTCCTGATTTTTCATCACGAAGCCGATGCGCCGGTACGCGGGAACCTCCAACTCCCGCTTGGCGATGCGGTATGGGATGCGCCGCAGTATCAGTTCGGGCAATATGCTGATGCCCAGGCCGTTTTCCACCATGGACATAATGGCGTAATCGTCCCATGTGGTAAAGCGGATGTTGGGGGTGATATGGTGCTCCTCGAATATGCGGGAGATCTCCGTCTTTTCCCCTTTTTCCAGCAGCAGGAACGGCGCGCCCTCAAGGCCGCTTAACGGGAACCGCTCCAGCCCCGCAAGGGGATGGTCCTCCGGCAATATCACAAGCAGCCGGTCCCGTTCCAGATAAATGCTTTCGAGCTCCAGCTTGGTGGGCAGCCTTAAAAACCCGCAGTCCACGCGGCCCTGCATGATCCAGTTTTCGATCTCCATATAATCGCCCAGCAGCAGCTCGAACTCGATGTTGGGATATGCTTTTTGAAACAGCTTAATCATGTTGGGAAGCCAGTGCGTCGCCACGCTGGAAAACGTGCCGATGCGGATCAGACCGGACTGCAGCCCGTGCAATTCGTCGATTTCATTGAGCAGCTTATCCTGCGCGGCGCATACCGCAGCCACATAGGGCAAAAGCTTTTGCCCGTCCGACGTGATGCGCACGCCGGAACGGTCCCGCTCCAGCAGCGAGATGTTCCACTCCTTCTCCAGGTCGTTGATCATGTGGCTCACGCCGGACTGCGTATAGCCCAATAGCTGCGCCGCCTTCGTAAAGCTGCCGAATTCCGCCGTCTTTAACAGCGCCATGTATTTCTGGATGCTCATATCGCTACCTCATTACTTTTTAGCATGTCAGCAATGATAAATATGCGTTTTTATAATCGATGGCTTTATCGTATACCGCATTTTGAAAAAATTCAAGGCCCGCGAAGGAAAGCTCCTGTAATATCAAAATTACGCAAGGCATTTTTTCGGCAGGCAGGTATGCGGCTTTAAGCATACTCTTTTGCCGTTGCGCGAAAGCTACAGGCAAACGCTTAAAAAGGAGACGGCTATGGGAAACAAAAAAGCAAGCACCCGCAACAAAAAGAAGGAGGACGGCAAGTTCCGCTCCAAGCATGTAAAGCACGATCCCCAGGCGGAAAGCGCCCGGGCGGTGTTCGGCGCAGGGGACCGGGGCGCGGATGACCCGCGCTGACCCGCTCTGCGCGCTGTATTGGGAAACGGGCAGGCATCTGCTGCACGATACCGCGCCGTCAGCCTACCTGGAGGAGGTCTCCAATGCCCCCGCGTTCCAGCGGCATCCGTTTTGCATGCTGCACCGGCTCAAAAGCACGGAGCAATCCCCCATCCACCACCCGGAAGGCAGCGTATGGAACCATACGCTCTTGGTGGTGGACTTTGCGGCACAGGCCCGGGCGCAAAGCCGCGACCCCGCCGCGTTCATGTGGGCGGCGCTGCTGCACGATATCGGCAAGCCCGGCACCACGAAAAACCGGAAGGGCAAAATCACCTCCTATGATCACGACAAGCTGGGCGAAAAGCTGGGCCGCGAATTTTTGGAGACCTTCACTGAGGATCACGCGTTTATCCGGCGGGTATGCGCGCTGATACGCTACCATATGCAGATCCTGTTCGTGGTGAACGATCTCCCGTTTGCGGATATCAGCGGCATGCTGCGCAGCGCGGATATCGAAGAGGTGGCGCTGCTCGGCCTCTGCGACCGCCTGGGCAGGACAAACGGCGACCGGGAAAAGGAAGAGGCCGTGATCGCCCTGTTTCTGAGAAAATGCGGACGCTGAGCGGGCATCCGTTCTGCTGCCGCAACGGATGCTTTCCTTTTTTTTGCTCAAACGCGCTTTCAAAGAAGCCATGCTATAATGGAGCTACAAAATAAAGGAGCATGGGCGTGATTTTTGAAACGGACGGGTTTTCTATAGACGCCGTGGAGCCAACAGACCTCGGCGCGGTTCTTGCGGTCTATCAATCCAACAAAGACTTTCTGCTGCATCATACGGGCCGCAATGCCGTGACATCTGCGTGGCTGCAAAGCGAGCTGGAGGCCATGAAGGCCGCCGGTTTTTGCTCCTGCAAGGTTGTGGAAAAGCATTCCGGCAGCGTCATTGGAATAGCGGATGTCAGGCTCGGCGAGGAAACGTATCTGTCCCTTATGATGCTGCGCCGCGATTACCAAAATAAAGGCTTGGGGAAGCAAATCTACCGGGCGATGGAGGCGTACGTAAAAGCGCGCGGCAGCACATCCATCCGGATAGACGTCGTTACGGGCTATAGCAATTCCGCGCTTCCTTTCTGGCGCAGCCGCGGGTTTATAAAAGTCCGCGAGATCACGCTGAATTGGGCCGGAAAAAGCTTGCCCGCGGTCATGATGAAAAAGGAGCTGCCGCAAGACCTCTGAGGCTGTCCGCCGTATCGGTTCCCCTTTTGCGCCGATTTTATGATAGTATAGATGCTGTATGAATGTAATACAGGAGCGCGCAAATGGGATTTTCCGGGATACTATTTGATTTCAACGGCACAATGGTCATGGACAGCGAGGTAAACAGGAACGCGTGGGCGGCCCTGGCGCTTGAAGCGTGGGGCCTCCGCTTGACGGAGGAAACGCTTACCCGCGTGACCTTAGGCAACAGCAACCTCGCCATCATCACGGAATTCGCGGGAAAAACATTGCCGGAGCGGGACTCCGCGGCGCTTTCCGAACGGAAGGAAGAGATTTACCGCAAGCTTTCCCGCCGGGCGCGTCTAAAGCTGGCGGACGGCCTTGCGGCGCTGCTGGATGAATTAAAAAAACGCGGATACCCGCTCAATATCGCGACGGCCTCCATATGGTCCAATATCGAGTTCTATTTCAGCCACTATGAGTTGTACCGCTGGTTCGACATCAAAAACGTGGCGTACGACGACGGCGAGACCCTGCCCAAACCCCACCCCGATATGTATATAAAGGCCGCGGCGGCGATCCACGCTTCGCCTTCGGATTGCCTGATATTTGAGGATTCCGATACCGGCCTGGAGGCTGCGGCCCGCGCGGGCGCAAAGCGCATCGTCGCCGTCCGCAAGGCGGAAGGGTCCATAAAACTCCCGCAGGTGCGGCAGGTGATCCCGGATTTCCGGGCGTTTGACCGCGGACTGCTCGGCCTATCATCACAGAGCGGATGACAGTATGGAAACGATGAAACTTACAAAAAAACAGGCGCGCCGGTTCCTGCTCCGAAAACACGGACTTTTGGGCGGATATCGGTTTAGCGGGAAACAGGGCGCGCTGGAGTTTATCCGCCAGGCGGGATGCATCCAGTTCGACCCCGTGGACGTCTGCGGAAAGAACGCCGAGCTGGTGCTGCAATCCCGCGTGAATCGGTTTACCAAGCGGATGCTCTCCGCGCTTTTGTACGAGGACCGCGCGCTCATCGACTATTTCGATAAAAACCTTTCCATTTTCCCCATGGAGGACTGGCCGTATTTTGCGCGCTGCCGGGAACGGCACAGGCAGTGGGAGCGCAGCCACGCTGAAATCAGCGCGGTGCGGGATACCGTAAAGCGGGAAATCGCCGAACGCGGCCCGTGCTGCTCCGCCGACATCGACCTGCCGGATAAGGTGAGCTGGTACTGGAGCGATACGAAGCTGTCCCGCGCCGCGCTGGAGCATCTGTATTTTACCGGCGAGCTGTGTATCCACCACAAAAGCGGCGCCATCAAGTATTACGACCTCATCGAAAACTGCGTCCCGCAAAAAATCCTCCTAAGCCCCGACCCGTACCCGGACGGGCACGCGCACTTAAAATGGCGCGTGCTGCGCAGGATAGGGGCCGTCGGCCTCCTGTGGAACCGCGCGTCCGACGCGTGGCTGAATATCGACGGCCTGAACGCCGCCGAACGGACGGCCATATTTTGTGAGCTTTTGAACGAAGGGAAACTCACGGAGCTTGCGGTGGAGGGCGTGCGGGACGCGCTCTACATGCTCCCTGCGGACTTTGACCTCGCGCAGCGATGCCTGGGGGGCGAAACGTGGAAAAAGCGGTGCGAATTCATTGCCCCGCTCGACAACCTGCTGTGGGACCGGAAGCTCATTCGGGCGCTTTTTGATTTTGACTACAAGTGGGAAATCTATACGCCTGCAAATCAGCGCAAGTACGGGCATTATGTCCTGCCGATCCTCTGCGGCGAGGAGTTTATCGGGAGAATCGAGGCGGCGGCCGACCGGAAAGCCGGAACGCTGCTTGTAAAAAATATCTGGTACGAGCCGCACGTCAAGCCGTCAGGCACCGTCAGACGCGCCGTGGACGGCGCGGTCAGCCGCCTTGCGGCGTTCAACCTTTGCAAGCCGCAATAGATTATTCGCTTTGCAGCGTGCTTGCGAGCGGCTTCACGTTTGCCGTAACGGCCCAATCGGTCCCGTCGTACCGCCAGACGGTGTTGAGCTGGGCCAGCACGTCCAGCTTGTGCAGGCCGCGGATCTCCTGCATGCCGTCAAGCGTAAGGGCGCCGTTATCCACGCCGTATGTCAGCGTGGCAAAGCCGATATGCTCGTCAAATACGCGCGCGTCCGGGGTCAGATCGCCGTTTTCGTCGATCCAGCCCGACGCGCGGTAGGTCGCAATGTCCGTGGGGATGAGAATATAGCGCTTTCCGGTTTCCAGCGTCAAGGTCGCCTTAGGGCCATTCTGCATGTCCAGCGCGTATTCCATCCCGCTGTCCCGGTATCTCTTGAAAATATCCTTCCAGCCGCTTTTCGCGTACTGCAGCACCGAGAACCCCACATGCTCCACCGTGCCGCCGTATTTCCCGCCCGCCACCGCGTATACGGCCGTCCTGCTGCCGTTCTTTACCGGGAACACGGTAAGCTTGATGCTGTCCCCCAAGAGCCCGATATCAAACGCCAGGGCGATGTCCTGGTGCTTTTTCGTGGCGCTGTTCACGGCGGAAACCGTCAGCCTGAACGCGTACCCTCCGCTTGCCGGTTCCTCCCGGTACAGGGCGATTGCGTCCTTCACCCCGTCGCCGTCCAGGTCCGCATACTGGATGTCCACCAGCCGCGCTTCGCTGATCTTCAGTATGGAAAGCACGGCTTTTTCATTAAGCTGCACGGGGCGCGGCGTGGCCGTGGGGGAAAGCTTTGGCGTAGGCGAGGCCTTGGGC
>DATMXR010000256.1:0-4240 GCA_035561315.1 Feifaniaceae bacterium | reverse complement strand
GCGCGTTCGGCGTCCTTAAGCAGGATTATGGGTTCCGGCGTTTCCTGCGGCGTGGCGGGGCCAATGTCTTCACCGAGATATTGCTTTACGCAATTGCTTACAATGTGAACAAGCTTCACAATAAAATGAGACAAAACAAATCCGGCTGCACGGTGCACCTGCTCAATTCGGCGTAACTGATGCACAAGTGCATACGGGCTTGTCTCCAAATGGCAGGCCAAACTCGCCGGACTTATTTCTTGTACCTTCTTTTCCGGGGTTTATGTGCAATTTGCACATATCTTCCAGTTCCCAAGCAATATCGCAAAGGGCTGCCGTGCTTTTCTTAGCACGACAGCCCCTTATAAAGTTCAGCCGGGTTTACCCCAGCGCCACGTCCAGCACCATCATGATCAAAAACCCGGCCATTACGCCCATGGTGCCCACGTTGGAATGTTCCCCCAGATGCGCCTCGGGGATAAGCTCCTCCACCACCACATACATCATGGCGCCCGCAGCAAACGAAAGCATCCAGGGCATGTAGGGCGCAATGAGCCCGGAAAGCAGCACCGTAAGGAGGCCGAATATCGGCTCCACAATTCCTGACATGCTGCCCAGGAAAAAAGCTTTCCCAACGGGCATGCCTTCCTGCCTCAGCGGCAGTGAAATCGCCGCGCCCTCCGGGAAATTCTGAATGCCTATGCCTATGGCGAGCGCCGTCGCGGCGGCGTACATCGCCGGGTCCCCGCCGTGCTGCGCCGCGAGCGCGAACGAGAGGCCGACCGCCATGCCTTCCGGGATGTTGTGAAGCGTCACCGCCAGCACCAGCAGGGAGGTCCGCCGCATAGAGGAGGAAAGGCCCTCCTTCTCGTTCGCCCCCGGGTGCAGGTGGGGAATCAGGCGGTCCAGCGCATATAAAAACGCGATGCCCAGTATAAAGCCGCCCGCCGCGGGAATCCACCCGACCTGCCCGGCCGCTTCGGCCTCCTCGATGGCGGGGATCAACAGGCTCCATACCGAGGCCGCGATCATGACGCCCGCCGCAAAGCCCAGGAACACCTTCTGGACGTTCGCGTGCATGGCTTTGCGGAAGAAAAATACCATGGCCGCGCCCAATGCCGTCATCAGGAACGTGAATCCCGTACCGCCCAAAGCCCATATGATTCCATTCTGCATCAATCCACCCCCAAACGCGGGCTTTGCCCGCGGCATTTATAAACAGCATACCGCATATTGGCTTGTATTTCCAGAGAGAAAGACGCCGCCCCAACGGCTGCCCCCCTATTTATAATCCGCAGACAGCGTTTATTAACAGCGCATGCGCATAAAATGCAAAGAAAAGGCCGCGGGCGCACATGCGCCCGCCCGATTTTTCCGGCGGTATGGACCCCTGAATTTGGCGGAGGAAACATGAAAAAGAGGCTGATCGTTCTTGTGATCTGGGGCGCGGCCCTTCTGTGCGGCGGCGCCGTGCTGCTTCTATCCCAGGGGATTATATGGTTCCAGTATCCGTCAAAGGCAATCTACCCCGTGCGCGGGGTGGACGTTTCGGCGTACCAGGGGGAGATCGATTGGGAAACGCTGAGTGGGCAGGATATCCAGTTCGCCTTCCTCAAGGCGACGGAAGGCAGCACGTTTGTGGATAAAAAGTTTTCCTACAATTGGGAGCATGCACATAAGGCCGGCCTGCGGGCCGGCGCGTACCATTATATGAGCTTTGACAGCCCCGGCCTTGCGCAGGCCGAAAATTATATGAGAGCAGTCTCCAGAACAAAGGATATGCTGCCGCCCGCCGTAGACCTGGAGCTTTACGGAAAATATGTGAAAGCCCCGCCCCCGCGGGAGCAGGCGGATCAAATTTTAGGAGAGCTTTTAAGCGCGCTGGAGGAGGCGTATGGCCTCAGGCCCATTATCTACGCGACGCGTAAGACGTACGACCTTTATTTAAAGGGCGGCTATGAAAATTACGACGTCTGGATCAGAAACGTCCTGTTCTACCCGTACCTTTCGGACGGGCGGGAATGGAGCTTCTGGCAGTATTCCAACCGCGGGAGACTGAAGGGATACGACGGCGAAGAAAAATTCATAGACCTGAACGTATTCCGCGGTACGGCGGAAGAGTTTGAAGCTTACGGGAGATAGAAACCCCTTCCAAACTGGGTTTTTAGGGCCGTTACGGCCCTAAACGGAGGTTTGGAGGCAGAGCCTCCAACGTATTTATACTATCCCCTGTGGTTTTGCGGCACGTAGGGCGGGCAGCGCTTTTCGAGAAGCCGCCTTTGGATGCGGGCAAAGCGCAGGATGCCGTTTTCATACTCGAACGGCGCCACGCCTTCGCCGATAAGGGGTTTCGCGTACTTTATAAAATCGTCCGTCACGTCGAGGCCGTTTGGCGCGATCCAGCTTTTCGGCAAAAAGCGCTCGGAATTCGCCACGGCGGAAAGCGTCACCTGATCGTAATACACCCCGTACGCTTCCGTTTTTTTGCGCAGTATGGTGGCCATGTACCCGCTTTGGCCATCCAGTATAAGCTTCACCGCGTGCGCGCCGGCCTCGTACGCTTCCCGCGCGTCCACGGCGGAGCGGTGCAGCGAGCAGGAGCGCTGCAGGATACCCGGCACCTGCCCCACGGCGTTGCCGCGCGCGGCAAGCCCCACATGGTTCAAATGATTGATGACGTTCTGCGCTGCGGTGGAGCGGCTTGCGCCGTATTCCGTATGGCCGAAGCCGTCCTTGCGCTCGCCGAGGTCGCCGGTATCGAACCCTTCGTTGACGACGACGATGCAGCGCCCGCTGCGCTTTAGTTCATCGTTGACATGGTCGGTGAGGCTACTAAGCGTATGGCCGGATTCCGCAAAATACATCTGCAGCGGGATGTTCCGCTCCGGGTCCGCAAGGCGCGCGGCGGCGGTGATGTAGCCGGATCTCCGGCCCATGGCCTGCAGCACGCACACGCGTTCGGAAACGCACATGCCGCGGTTTTCCTCTTCCGCTTCCATGATGATATTGGCCCAGTAGCGCGCGGCGGAGCCGTAGCCGGGGGTATGGTCTATGATGGTGAACGCCTCGTCCCCCACGTCGTTGTCTATGGTCTTGGGCACGCCGGCCACGGTCAGTTCCATATCCCGTGCCTTTGCGAGCTTGTTGATCTGATCCGCGGTGTCCATAGAATCGTTGCCGCCGATGTATACGAAGCCGGTGATCCCGTGCCTTTGAAACACGTCGAGCACCCGGATATAATCTTCCTCGTTGCCGTCCTTGAGTTTATAACGGCAGGTGCCGATAGCGCCCGAGCTTGGCGTATTACGTAGCCGCGCGATCTCTTCCCGGCTTTCCTGTTTCATATCGATGAGTTCTTCCAAGAGCACGCCCTCAATCCCGTGGGCGGCGCAATAGACCCTATCGAATGCGTCCGGGCGGTCAAGGCAGCTTTCCAGCACGCCCTGTAAGGATGCGTTGATGACAGGCGACGGCCCGCCGCCCAGGGCCACGAGTATGTTCTGTCTTGGCATATGTTCCTCCAAAAGTATATTGTGAAAGACTACCGTTATTTTACCATTCAATGCCGTTATGCGATAGCCTCGCAGTATCTTACAGCGCTTCTTGATATTTCTACCTGGGCTTCGCGTATTTCTGCGTTAGCAACATGGCGGCAAAACAAGGTTGTTTTCAGATTTGATGTCGATCTTATCTCCGCCCTGAAAGAACAGGCCGGTGACATCATCATCCTGTTGAGGCCCTTGTGATCGACTTCCATATCATTGTGTTTACATTTCTGCGTCGGACACTGGCGAATCTGACAATGTATATGTGAGATATGCAGCTACTGCGGACGAGCCTGCAAGTTACGCTTATTACTATACACTATATGCCAGAAATCCACATACTCCCGACGATGTGTATTATGAAAACGGCATATTATATAACCTTACATCGGATATGCTGTTTAGGTTTAACGGAGGAACTTGGTATACCACAACTAACAGCTCCGAAGATATTACATCCTTTATGAGTACCACCAGCACTACGCTTTTGGAGCTTAGGTACATGCCAACCGCAACTACGTCCTGTTCTGCAATTCGGGAAATTATCCTTCCCATGCTGTAGACGCAGAGCCATTCATTGCGGGTGCTCTGATAAAATCAGAGCGCCCGCTTTCAAATAATGTTAATTTTTCTCCCAAATAATACGATAAAAAGTTATGTACTGCAAAAAAAAGGAGGCGAAATCTGTGCTGACGAAGGTGGATTTTTCACCCTAT
>DATMXR010000255.1:0-12014 GCA_035561315.1 Feifaniaceae bacterium | reverse complement strand
GGCAGAGGAAATGTCTATGGATTTAGCTAGTATGAAAATATCGGACATAGCGCTTGTCATAAAAGTGCCGCAACCGGAGGGCAGCATTTGTCATTTTAGCAACCGCAGCGAGAGTGGACTTATTTTTGTGGAGAGCGGCCGTCTCTTCTATGAGCATGAGGGCCGGCAATATCTATCTGATTGTGATCATGCCCTATTTGTTCCGAAAGGAATAAATTATACACTGAAATGCCTCGAAAAGAGCATGAGTTACGTCGTTAATTTCAATCTTGCCAGTGAGGGGCCATGCGAGACACTTTTCAGCTTTGATTCAGGGCCTTCACAAAGGCTTCTGGCACAGTTGGATCGCATGAATATCATCTGGACATTTCGCAAACAATCTTATGAGTTACGTTGTATGAGCTTATTATATGACCTGTTGGCGATTCTGGATGAAAAAAAGCCTCGGAAATACCTTCCAAAGTATAAATACGATCGGATTGCATGCTCCATTCAATATATGGAATCCCATTTCGATAGCCCGGGAATAACAAATGAAGCCCTGGCGGCGGCCTCAGAGATCAGCACCGTCTATTTTCGTAAGTTGTTTATGGAAAAGTACGGCGTGCCGCCTATGCGCTATATCCGCCAAAAGCGAATTGAAAAAGCACAAGCGCTTCTGAAAAACGGATATTCTTCGATTACGGGTGTCGCGGAAAGCACAGGATTCAGCAGCATATACCATTTCAGTAAGGCTTTCAAACTGGCCACGGGCATTACGCCAACAGAGTATTTGAGGCAGTTTAATCTTAAAACTGCAAGTGTGAAAAAACCGCCCCAATGAAAGCTAACGTCAGAACCTTCGGCGCTTCCCGCCGAGGATGGGCCGCCGTCAAGTGGCAATTCCTTAATTGAAGGCCCGCGCTTTCAAAACGCGGGCCTTGCTTAAAATAAGCTTGATTATATCCGTTCCAGTATCCGCTCCGTCATTTCCCTGCAATCGACGCTCGCTTCGCCCGCCGCGATGTCCGCGGTGCGGAAGCCCTCCTGAAGCACGGCGGAAACGGCGTCCTCGATGCAAGCTGCCTCTTCTTCCAGATCAAACGACCAGCGCAGCATCATGGCAGCGGAAAGTATGGTGGCGATGGGGTTCGCCTTGCCCGTCCCCGCGATATCTGGCGCGGAGCCGTGTATGGGCTCGTACAGCCCGCGCTTGCCTTCCCCCAAAGAAGCGGAGGGAAGCAGGCCGATGGAGCCCGTGATCTGCGAGGCCTCGTCGGAGAGGATATCGCCGAACATGTTGCTTGTGACCACCACGTCGAACTGCGCGGGGTTTTTCACAAGCTGCATGGCGGCGTTGTCCACCAGCATATCGGAAAGCTGCACGTCGGGGTATTCCGGGTTGAGCCGGTGCATGACCTCGCGCCAGAGGCGGGAGCTTTCCAAGACATTTGCCTTGTCGATACTGATGAGCTTTTTGCCGCGCTTTTGCGCCATCTCGAACCCGATGCGGCCGATGCGCTCCACTTCCATTTCGCTGTAGCATTCGGTATCATAGGCTTCCGGGCCGTAGGGTCCGTTGCGCCTGCCGTTTTCGCCGAAATACATGCCGCCGGTCAGCTCGCGGATGATCACCATATCGAACCCGGCGTCCGCCACGGCTTCACGTAAGGGGCAGGCGGATTTCAACTCCGGCAGCAGCCGCGCGGGACGGATGTTGGCGTAGAGCCCCAGCGCTTTTCTGACCCCCAAAAGTGCCTTTTCCGGCCTTAAATGACCGGGCAGCGTATCCCACTTGGGGCCGCCTACCGCGCCCAAAAGCACGCTGTCGCTGTTGAGGCAAGTATCCACCGTTTCCTGCGGAAGGGGGACGCCGTATTTGTCTATGGCGTTGCCGCCCGCGGCGACCTGCGTAAAGGCAAAGGTATGTCCAAAGCGCGCGCCGGTCTTATTTAATACTTCAATAGCGGAAGAGGCGATTTCCGGCCCGATGCCGTCGCCCGCGATGACCGCGATGTTATAGTTCATAGCTTGCCTCCGCTGATGGCGCTCAACAGCCCGCCCGAGGAGATGATGTTCTGCAAAAACGGGGGGAAGGGGGCGAAGGAGGCCTCCGTGTTCTTGGTAAGGTTCCTAAGCTTGCCGCTGTCAAAATCGATCTCTACGGTATCCGCTTCGTCGATCTCCGTATCGCACTCGATGATAGGCAGGCCGATGTTGATGGCGTTGCGGTAGAATATGCGCGCGAAACTCTTGGCGACGACGCACGCGACGCCGCTTTCCTTTATGGCGAGCGGCGCGTGCTCACGCGAGGAGCCGCAGCCGAAGTTGCTGCCCGCAACGATGATATCGCCCTTCCGTACGCGTTTTACGAACGTGGCGTCCAGGTCCTCCATACAGTGTGCGGCAAGCTCTTTCGCGTCCGCGGTGTTGAGGTAGCGCGCGGGGATGATGACGTCCGTATCCACATTGTCCTGGTAGCGTATGACTTTTCCCTGTATTTTCATTGCTGTTCCCTCTCTTATACCATCGGCGCGAGCTTGCCCGCGATGGCGGAAGCGGCGGCGACCGCCGGGCTCGCCAGGTACACTTCGCTTTCCGGGTGACCCATGCGGCCCACAAAGTTGCGATTGGTGGTGGCGACGCAGCGCTCACCTTTGGCGAGTATGCCCATGTGCCCGCCCAGGCACGGCCCGCAGGTCGGCGTGGAAACGACACATCCGGCCTCGATAAATATCTTTAACAGCCCCAGTTCCATGGCGTCGAGGTAAATCTGCTGTGTGGCGGGGATAATGAGCGTACGCACGTGCTTTGCGACCTTCTTGCCCTTTAATACCTCCGCGGCCACAACCAAATCCTCCAGCCTGCCGTTGGTGCAGGAGCCGATTACGGACTGGTCGATGCGCACTTCCGGGATATCCTTGAATGTGCGCGCGTTTTCCGGCAGGTGGGGGAAGGAGACAGTCTGCTCGATACTGGAAAGATCGATGTCGTATATCTTTTCATATTCGGCGTCCGGGTCGGCCGCAAACACGCGCGGCTCCTTTTTGCTGTGCGCCTTTACGTAAGAGAGCGTTTCCTCGTCTACGGGGAATATGCCGTTCTTGGCGCCCGCCTCGATCGCCATGTTGGCGATGCAGAACCGGTCGCTCATGGAAAGGGAATGTACGCCCTCGCCGGTGAACTCCATGGATTTGTAGAGCGCGCCGTCCACGCCGATCATGCCGATGATATGCAGAATAAGGTCCTTGCCGCCGACCCATTTTTTAAGTTTGCCGGTGAGGTTGAATTTCAATGCGGAGGGGACCTTGAGCCAGGCTTTTCCCGTCGCCATGCCCGCCGCCATATCCGTGGAACCTACGCCGGTGGAAAAGCTGCCCAACGCGCCGTACGTGCAGGTGTGGCTGTCCGCGCCTATCACAAGGTCGCCCGGCACGACAAGGCCTTTCTCCGGCAGCAGCGCGTGCTCCACGCCCATTTCGCCGACGTCGTAGAAATGGACAATGCCCTTTTCCCACGCGAACTCGCGCACGCGCTTGCACTGCTCCGCCGCCTTGATGTCCTTGTTGGGCGTGAAATGGTCCATCACGAGCGCGATCTTTTCTTTATCGAACACTTCCGGCTTTCCGGCTTTATTAAATTCTCCTACCGCGACGGGGGCGGTGATGTCGTTGCCCAGCACGAGGTCAAGACCTGCCATAATGATCTCGCCCGCCGCAACGCGTTCCCTGCCGCAGTGCGCGGCAAGGATCTTCTGTGTCATCGTCATTCCCATACTATATATTCTCCATAAAAAGTTTGTACTCAAGGGAGTCCACCAGCGCCTCGAAGCTCGCTTCTATGATGTCGGTGGAAGCGCCCACGGTAGCCCATTTGCTTTTGCCGTCCGTGCTTTCTATCAAGACGCGGACCTGTGAGCCCGTCGCCTGCCCGGTCTCCAGCACGCGCACCTTGTAATCCACCAGGTATACGTCCGAAAGCACGGGGTAGAACACGCACAGCGCTTTTCTCAGCGCAAGGTCCAGCGCGTGCACCGGGCCGTTGCCCATGGCGGCGGCGATTTCGTCGCTGCCGCCCACGATGATCTTTACCATGGCGTTTGAGGACATGTTGCCGTCCGGATGCGGAAATTCCCCGCTGGTCTTATACATGGAAAGCGTAAAATGCGGCGTGAATGTTCCCAATACGCGCTGCACCATCAGTTCAAAGCTCGCGTCCGCGGCCTCGAACTGGTAGCCCTTATGCTCCAATTCCTTGAGCCGTTCCAGAATAGCGCCGGTTTCCGGGCTGTCCTTTGTGAGCTGCGGGGCGATGTCCTTGATTTTAAGGAGTATCGCCTTTTTGCCGGAAACCTCGGAAAGCAGGAAACGCCTGCGGTTGCCCACGGCCTCGGGGCTGACGTGCTCGAAGGAACAGGAAACCTTGTCTACCCCGTCGATATGCATGCCGCCCTTATGCGCGAACGCGCTTTCCCCGACATACGGCTTGTTGCTGGGTACCACCATGTTTGAAATTTCCGCGATCCTGGCGGAGGTCTTTGCAAGGCTTTCCATATTGCCGTTGACGCAGTCGTACCCGTTCTTCAGCTGAAGGTCGGGTATGATGACGCTCAGATCCGCGTTGCCGCAGCGCTCCCCAATGCCTGTGAACGTGCCCTGCACATGTACGCAGCCCGCCTCCACCGCAAGCAGGGAGTTTGCCACCGCGCAGCCCGCGTCGTTGTGGCAGTGGATGCCTATGCGTATGCCGGGAAACCGCTCAGAGACGAGCTTTACGGTTTTGCAGAGCTGCAGCGGCTGCATGCCGCCGTTCGTGTCGCACAGGCAGAGTACGTCGGCGCCCCCCTGCCGCGCCGCGGCGAGCACCGCGAGCGCGTACTCCGGGTTGGCTAAGTATCCGTCAAAAAAATGCTCGGCGTCGAATATGACTTCCTTGCCCTTTTCTTTAAAAAATCGGAGCGTGTCCTCCACGCAGGCGAGGTTTTCCTCGAGCGTCGCCTTCAAAATTTCAGTCACATGGAGGTCCCAGGACTTGCCGAATATGGAGACGCAGGGGGTATTGGCCTGCAGCAAGGATACCACGTTCTTATCCGCCGCGGGCGTGATGCCCTTGCGGCGCGTGCTGCCGAACGCCACGAGCCTCGCGTTTTGGAGCGTAAGTGTGGCCGCCTGCTCGAAGAACTCCATATCCTTGGGATTGGAGCCGGGGTTGCCCGCCTCGATATACTGCACGCCGAATGCGTCGAGCGTTTCCACCACCATCAGCTTGTCGGAAACCGTGAAGGATACGCCCTCCGCCTGCGCGCCGTCGCGCAGCGTGGTATCAAGAATCTCCAGCTTCTTCATAGCGGTCTCCCATTTCAAGCATTTTGTTTACGCCGTTGAGGTAGGCAAGCAGGCTTGCTTCCATAATATCCACCGACAAGCCCCTGCCGGTGACGATCTGCGTGCCCGCCCTGAGCTTCACGACAACCTCGCCCAGCGCGTCCTCGCCTTCCGAAATCGAGTGGATGGAGTAATCCTCAAGCTTGTGCGCGGGGCCTTCTACCAGCTTGTCGATGGCGTTGTAGGCCGCGTCGATGGGGCCGTCCCCAAGCGCCACCTCCTCTAAAATCTGCCCGTCCTTTTCCAATTGTACCACGCAGGTGGATTTCACCTTGTTGCCGGACTGGAGATCGAACCGCAGCAGCTTATAAATACCGCCGTTCGAAATCATTTTGCTGCCGATAAGCGCCTCGATGTCGCTGTCGGTCACGGTCTTTTTGCGGTCGCACAGGCGCTTGAATTCCTCAAAGAATTTGTTGATCTCGTCGTCGCCAAGCTTGTAGCCAAGCTCCGCTACGCGATCCGCGAACGCGTGCCGCCCGCTGTGCTTGCCCAGAACCATCTTGTTTTTGGAAAGGCCGATGGATTCCGGCGTCATGATCTCATACGTGGTGCGCTCGGCCATCACGCCGTGCTGGTGGATGCCGCTTTCATGCGCGAAGGCGTTCGCGCCGACGATCGCCTTGTTGATGGGCGCGGGAATGCCTATGATGCCATATACCAGGCGGCTTGCCCGGTAAATTTGCGTGGTATCCACGCGGCAGGATGCTTTGAGGAAATCCTTGCGCGTGTTGAGGGCCATCACGACCTCCTCGAGCGCCGCGTTGCCCGCGCGCTCGCCCAGGCCGTTGATGGTGCATTCGATCTGCCCCGCGCCCGCGGCTGCGGCCGCGATGGAGTTGGCCACCGCCATGCCGAGGTCGTTGTGGCAGTGGACGGACAGCACCGCGCGGTCGATATTCGGCACGTTTTCCCGCAGGTAGCGGATCAGCTCCGCCATCTGCCCGGGCACCGCATAGCCGACGGTGTCGGGAATGTTGATATATGTCGCGCCGTTTTCGATCGCGGTCTCCACGATGCGCTTCAAAAACTCCGGCTCGCTGCGGGTCGCGTCCTCGGCGCTAAATTCCACATACGGGCATTTACTGCGCGCGTATTTCACCGCTTCCGCCGTGCGGACAAGTACCTGCTCCGGCGTCATTCTGAGCTTGTAGTGCATATGCACCGGAGAAGTGGACAGGAACGTATGGATGAACGGGGCTTCCGCGTGGCGCACCGCCTCATATGCGGCGTCGATATCCTTTGTGAGCGCGCGGGACAGCGACCCCACCATGCAATCCTTCACGGTGGCGGCCACACGGCTGACGGATTCGAAATCGCCCGGAGAGGAGACGGCAAAGCCCGCTTCGATCGCGTCCACTTTCAGGCGTTCAAGCTGCTTGGCGACCTCCAATTTTTCACGTAAATCCATGCTGCAGCCCGGGGCCTGTTCGCCGTCGCGCAGCGTCGTGTCGAATATGCGAATCGACTGTTCCATAAAGCATCCTCCTTTCTTTTTGATTTGGTTATTCAACGATGGCTCCCCGTTCCGCGGAGGAAACGGAGCGCGCATAGCGCTTGATGTACCCGGTGACGTTCTGTTCCTTTTTGTAGTCCATGGTTTCCCGGCGATGCTTCCATTCTTCCTCCGAAATCAGAAGATCGAGCTTGCAGTTCGGGATATCGATGGAGACGGTGTCGCCCTCTTTTACATACGCGATAGGTCCGCTCAAAGCCGCTTCCGGGGAGATGTGGCCGATGGCGGCGCCCCGCGTCGCGCCGGAGAAGCGTCCGTCCGTGATGAGCGCGACCGCCTTGTCAAGCCCCATGCCCGCGATGGCGGAGGTGGGGGAGAGCATTTCGCGCATGCCGGGGCCGCCGGAGGGGCCTTCGTAGCGGATGACAACGACGTCCCCGGGAACGATTTTGTTGCCCATAATGGCGGCGATCGCCTCGTCCTCACAGTTGAATACGCGCGCCGGTCCCTTGTGCACCAGCATTTCTTGTGCTACCGCGCTCTTTTTAACGACAGCGCCTTTGGGCGCCAGGGAGCCAAACAATATCGCGAGGCCGCCGGTGGGGGAATAGGGCTCCTCCAGGCTGCGGATGACGCTGCGGTCGTACACCTTCGCGTTTTTGAGGTTCTCCGCTACGGTCTTGCCGGTCACGGTCATAAGCGTTCCGTCGATCAGACCTCCGCGCAATAGTTCGCTCATCACGCCGTATACGCCGCCCGCGTCGTTAAGGTCCTGCATGTGATGGACGCCCGCGGGGGCCAGCTTGCAGATGTTGGGGACGCGCGCGCTGATCTCGTTGATGCGCGGGAGGGAAATTTCCACGTCCGCCTCGTGCGCGATGGCGGGCAGGTGCAGCACCGTATTGGTGGAGCAGCCCAAAGCCATATCCACGCACAGCGCGTTTTCAAAGGCGGCCGGGGTCAGGATATCGAGCGCGCGGATGTTTTGTTCCACCAAATACATGATCTGCCCGCCCGCGGCTTTGGCTAGACGCAGCCGCTGCGCAAACACGGCGGGGATGGTGCCGTTGCCGGGGAGCGCGATGCCGATCGCCTCAGAGAGGCAGTTCATGGAGTTCGCCGTGAACATGCCGGAGCAGGAGCCGCAGCCGGGGCAGGCGTTGTCCTCGTAATAGGCGAGCTCCGCCTCTTCCATTTTCCCGGCGTTGATGGCGCCCACCGCCTCGAACACGCTGTTGAGGTCCAGGTTTTTTCCGTTCCGCCCGGGCAGGGAAAGCATGGGCCCGCCCGAAACGAACAGGGAGGGGAGGTTCAGCCTCGCCGCCGCTATCAGCATGCCGGGCACCACCTTGTCGCAGTTGGGTATGAACACCAGCGCATCAAAGCAGTGGGCGCGGGCCATACACTCCACCGTATCCGCGATCAGCTCCCGGGAGGCTAAGGAATATTTCATTCCCTCGTGCCCCATAGCGATGCCGTCGCATACGGCGATGGTGTTGAACTCCACCGGCGTGCCGCCCGCACTCAGGACGCCGTCCTTCACCGCGCGGGCGATCTGCTGCAGGTGGATATGCCCCGGCACGATCTCGTTGAACGAGTTCACGATGCCGATCATGGGCTTTCTGATCTGTTTGTCCGTCAGCCCCGTCGCTTTTAGCAGCGAGCGGTGCGGGGCGCGGGCTACGCCATCCTTTACAGCGTCACTTCTCATATTTCTCCGCTTTCTGCCAGCTCATCATTTTGCGCAGTTCCGCGCCGGTCTTTTCGATCAGGAGGTTTTCTTCCTGGCGGCGGACGGCGTTGAAATGCGGCCGGTTCGCCTGGTTCTCCAATATCCAGTTGCGGGCGAACGTGCCGTCCTGGATCTCGTGGAGCACTTGTTTCATTTCCTTGCGGGTCTCCTCGGTAATGATGCGCTTGCCGGTCTGGTAATCGCCGTATTCCGCGGTATCGCTGATGGAGTAGCGCATGTAGGAAAGGCCGCCCTTCACCACGAGGTCTATGATGAGCTTCATCTCATGCAGGCACTCGAAATAGGCGTTTTCCGGCTGATACCCGGCCTCCACCAGCGTATCGAAGCCCGCCTTGATGAGCTCCGTCACGCCGCCGCACAGCACGGCCTGCTCGCCGAACAGGTCGGTCTCGGTCTCTTCGCGGAACGTGGTTTCCAATATGCCGCCGCGCGCGCCGCCGATGCCCATGGCGTATGCGAGCGCGATCTCGCGCGCCTTGCCGCTTGCGTTCTGGTGGGCGGCGATGAGGCAGGGGACGCCCTTGCCCTCGTTATACTGGCTGCGCACCGTGTGGCCGGGGCCCTTGGGCGCTATCATGATGACGTCCACGTCCTTGGGCGGCACGATCTGGCCGTAATGGATGTTGAAGCCGTGCGCGAACGCCAGCGCGGCGCCCGATTTCAGATTGGGCGCGATGTCGTTTTTATAGAGGGCGGCCTGCTTTTCGTCGTTGACGAGTATCATGACGACGTCCGCCCCGCGTACGGCCTCCGCCGTCACCTTTACGGTCAATCCCGCCTCGCGGGCCGCCTCCGCGGATTTGGAGCCTTCATACAGGCCGACGACGACGTTCACGCCGCTGTCCTTCAGGTTGAGCGCGTGCGCGTGCCCCTGGCTGCCGTAGCCGACTACCGCGACGGTCTTGCCGCTCAAAAGGTTCAGGTCGCAGTCCTTTTCGTAGTACATCGTTGCCATTGTTCTTTATCCTCCAAATATTTTTTTATCGTGCTCCGTACCTGTCTTTTAGCCGTCGGTGAGGCAGTAATTGCTTCTGCCCATGGCGGAGGGGCCGGTGCGGGACATTTCCACAATGCCGTAGGATTTGAAATACTCCAAAAACGCGTTGAGCTTGCCGGGCTCGCCCGTGATCTCGATCAAAATCGAATCGGGCGAAAGGTCTATCACGCTGGCGCGGTAGGTGTTCGCGGCCTCCACAAGCTCCGAAAGCTTGCCGGGCGCGAGCCGGACCTTTACGATCATCAGTTCGCGCTGCACCGTCTGATTCGGGTTCATCAGCTGCACCAGGCGCACGTCCTCGAGCTTTTGGAGCTGCTTGACGATCTGCTCCTTGATGTAGTCGTCGCCCTGCGCGACGATGGTCATCCTGGAAAACTCCGGGTCCTCCGTCACGCCTACCGTCAGGCTGTCGATATTGAAGCCGCGCCTTGCGAACAGCGCGGAGACCCGCGTCAATACGCCGAAATGGTTTGCGACCAGCAGGGATACCACAAATTGCTGCCTTTCCATATTGCTCTTCCTTCCGTCATCGTAAAATGATATCGTTGATGCCCCGGTTGGGGGGGATCATAGGCAGGACGCGCTCGTCGCAGTCTATTGCGCAGTCGATGAGCGCAGGCGTGTTCTGCTCCATCGCGGCTTCGATACAGCGGTCGAATTCCTCCCTCGTCGTCGCCCTGCAGCCTTTTGCGCCGAACGCGTCCGCAAGCTTTGCAAAATCCGTTTTCCGGTGCAAAGTGGTGTTCGAATACCGCCCCTCAAAGAACAGCGTCTGCCACTGGCGCACCATGCCGAGTACCCCGTTGTTGAGCACCACGACGATGATGGGGAGCTCGTTTGAGACCGCTGTCGCCAGCTCGTTCATGTTCATATGGAAGCTGCCGTCGGAGGTAAAAAGCACGGTGCGTTTTTTGTTCGTGGCGATGCAGGAGCCGATCGCTGCGCCCATGCCAAAGCCCATCGCGCCCAAGCCCCCGCTCGTGATGAACGTGCGCGGTTCTTTGAAGGAATAGTACATGGTGGTCCACATCTGGTGCTGGCCGACGTCCGTCGCCACGATTTCATCCGGCTTCATGCGCCGGCATACGCTCTCTATGATGTACTGCGGCGTCAGTTCGCCTTCACACATGGAAATGTCGTTCTCCGGGGAACGCCGCATGGCGGCGACTTCCTCCGCCCATTCCGGGTGGCTCTGCTGGGGCAGGCGGTCCGAAAGGATATTGAGCACGGTCTTGACGTTCCCTACGATGCTTCTTGTCACCGTGATGTTTTTGCTGATCTCGGCGGGGTCTATGTCGATGTGCAGCACCATCCTGCCCCTCGAGAATTCGGATTTGTCGCCGGTCGCCCGGTCGGAAAAGCGGGTGCCCACCGCGATGAGAAGATCGCTTTCGTTGAGCGCCTTGGTGGAGGCAAACCTCCCGTGCATGCCCATCATGCCCAAAAAGCGCGGGTTGTCGGAGGAAATGGAGGTGCGGCCCATCATGCTGGTGCCCACCGGGGCGTCCGCCTTCTCCGCGAAGCGGGAGAGTTCCTCGTGCGCCTCGGAGAGCACCACGCCGCCGCCGCAATAGATATACGGCTTCTTGGCCATGCGTATCATTTCGACGGCATGCTCCAGCTCATCCTCCCGGATGGGGGGCAGGGGGCGCTTTTGCTGCTTTGCCTGCGGCTCGTATTCCGCCATGGCGATCTGTACGTCCTTGGGCACATCCACCAGCACCGGGCCGGGGCGGCCGGATATGGCCACCTGGAACGCTTCGCGCAATGTCGCCGCCAGGCGGTTGACGTCCTTGACGATATAGTTGTGCTTTGTGACGGGCATTGTCACGCCCGCGATGTCCACCTCCTGAAAGCTGTCCCGCCCCAAAAGCGCCACGGCCACATTGCCCGTGATGGCGACGACGGGGGTGCTGTCGAAGTAGGCGCAGGCGATGCCTGTCACGAGGTTGGTGGCGCCGGGGCCCGAGGTGGCGATGACCACGCCCGTTTTCCCTGTCGCGCGCGCATAACCGTCCGCGGCGTGGGCCGCGCCCTGCTCATGGCAGGTGGTGTAATGCGTGATCCGGTCGCTGTACTTGTAAAGCTCGTCGTAGATGTTGAGTACGGTCCCGCCGGGATAGCCGAACACCGCGTCCACGTCCTGCTCCAGCAGCACCTTCAGAATGATCTCCGCACCAGATAACAACATTGTTTGCCTCCCGTATTGCTGAGTAAACGGCGCCGTTGCCGCACGTTTTTTGTATAAAAAAGGCCCTGCAGTGTGTTCACTGCAGGGCCCTAAGGTTCGTTAAGCCTACCCGTTTATGCAGCTATCCACTTATTCGCACGACCAACACCCCGGACTACAAGTACGAGCCCGAGGAGGAGAATGCTAATAAGGATGCTTCCGCTGACAAACGGTGACGACATATTTGATACCCTCAAATTCAATTTTTATAAAAG
>DATMXR010000254.1:0-2566 GCA_035561315.1 Feifaniaceae bacterium | reverse complement strand
TTGCTATGTTGCTCAAGGACAAAATCGCGATCGTTACAGGCGCCGCGCAGGGGATCGGCTTCGCTATCGCCAGGATGTACGCACAGGAGGGCGCCGTCGTCGTAATCGGGGACGTGAATGCCGACGCCGCCCGGGCCTCTGCCAAAGAGATCGCGGATGAGACCGGGCGGGAAACCCCCGCCTACGCGCTGGACATCAGCAGCAAGGATTCCGTAAACGATACCGTGGACGCCGTAGTGAGACGGTACGGCAGGATTGATATCCTGGTCAACAACGCGGGCATCTGCCCGCACGCACCGCTATTGACCATGGACGACGCGCTCTGGGACAAGGTATACGCCATCAACGTGCGCGGCACGTTCCTTATGACGCAGGCTGTCGGCAATTATATGGTAAAGGCCCGGCAGGGGAAAATCATCAACATCTCCTCCTGCTCCGGCAAGAAGCCCACGCTGGAGGAAGCCGCGTACTGCTCCAGCAAATCCGCGGTGATCGGCCTGACCCGCGTCACGGCGCTGGAGCTTGGCATATACGGCGTTACCTGCAACGCGATCTGCCCCGGCGCCACGGACAGCCAGATGCTGCGCTCCACCATACTCACCTCGCCCGAGATCGAGCAGGAATGGATCAACAAGACCGCATTAAAGCGGCTGGGCCAGCCCGAGGACCAGGCGCGCGTCGCCGTGTTTTTAGGCAGCGAATTGTCCAACCATATGACGGGCGAATCGCTGATCGTTTCCGCGGGCGAGATCATGACGCAGTGACAATTTTCTTCCCTCTCCGGCATGCCGCCGCGGATAGAAAACAGCTTTTCGAGGCGAAGGAGTAGATTTAGACCGGCAACAAAGCGCCGTCCGGCGGCCTAAAAGCCGCCGGACGGCAGATGACCCTCTTGATGTTTGCATGGGAAAGGAGTGCCTTATGTATACGATTTTGCTGGCGGACGCGGAAGATTACATCCGCAAGGGCATTTCCCAAAAGCTGAAGAGGCTTTCCGGCCGGATCTCCATCATCGGGGAGGCCGGAGACGGCGAGGAAGCATTGGCGCTTACCGATACGCTGCGGCCCGACATCGTCATTACGGACAGCATACTGCCTAAGATCAACGGCCTAAACTATATCGAACAGGTCCGGGGGAAAAATCTGCCGGTTCATTTCATCATCGAAAGCGAATTCGATAATTTTAGCTTTGTGCAGCAGGCGCTCCGGCTCGGCGTGCACGATTACCTGCTCAAGCCCGTCAACAACGACGAGCTTTGCACGGCGGTGCTTTCCATTTGTAACCTCATCGACGCCGAACGCGCGGCTTCGCAAAAAGAGAAGGTTCCCCCAAATAGGGAGGACGCGCATTCGCGCCTTTTCAATTATTTCGCCTGGTCCGATCTTTCCAAAAAAGAGGGCGCAGACGACGAGCTTTGCCGCTTCGCCGCGCAGCAGCAGGGCTTTTCCTTCCCCAACCGCTTTTTCACGGTTTTTGCCGTTCAATTGCCCGATTGTCCGCGCCCGAAGGAGGACGCGGGCCGGGACGCCGTGCTGCTGCCGTTTTCCGTCGCAAGCTGTTTTGAAAAGGAATTGAACGGTTACGGCACGCTCCAATGTTTTTTTGAGCAGGGCGTTTGTTCCTATATATGTTGTCTGTTCAACCACTCGCTTACGGATTCCCAGGTGGAGCCGCTCCTTGCGCGGTGCGCCGAAAACGCTGCGGCCTATTTGGGACTTCCCTGCGTCGTCGGCGCGCTGGAGGCCATGGAGCGTTTTTCTTCCCTTTCGGAGCTTTGCCTTCAGGCGCAAGCGCTTTGCGCGCAATCCGTCACGCTTGAAAACCAGCGGGTCATCCGTACGCGGGACTTGAACGACCTCAATGACGAGACCTGCCCCTGCCGGGAGATCGCGGATACCCTCATAAAGCTTCTTAGGACCGAACCCGTCAACGAAGAGAAGCTGCTGGGGCTCTCGGAATCCCTGCTTTCCGGCCTGGTTTCGAGCAAGCTGACCCATCGGGCCATACTCGACACATGCTACGGGCTTGTAATGAGCGTTCTAGGCGCGCTTGCCCATGAGGCGGCCGCGCTCGACGCCTCCGCCCTGCCGGACGAGTTTATGGAAGCGCTGTCGTCCTGCAGGACGGCAGCGGATTTTAGCAAGGCAGTCGCGCGCGCCGTGATGAATATCGGCAATCACATCCAGCGGAGCAACCTTTCCGAAGGCAAGAAGATCGTCAATAAAATAAAGGTGCAGCTGGAAAAAGAGTATTACCGCGATCTGAAGCTGAGCATGTTCGCGGCGGATTATTTCATCAACCAAAGCTATTTGAGCATATTGTTCCAGCAGGAAACGGGCATCAATTATTCGCAGTACCTTACGAAGATCAGGCTGGAAAAAGCGAAGGAGCTGCTGGAGAAGACGACGTTCTCCACCGGGAAAATCGCGGAACTCGTGGGCTACAACGACCGCAACTATTTTGCCGCCGTATTTTCGAAAAAATTCGGCATCACGCCCATGCAATACCGGGCATGCGTGACAAGTGACGGGCAGCTGGATATCCGCGACCAGGTCGTATAATGAT
>DATMXR010000253.1:0-2889 GCA_035561315.1 Feifaniaceae bacterium | reverse complement strand
ATATATAGTACCGAATGTGGGATTATTATACAATATCGTGTATTTTTCGCGAAAGGAAATTTACCATGCAATTGAGTGAAAACGCATTGCGTGTTTTAAAAAAACGCTATTTGACAAAGGATGAAAACGGCGCCGTCGTGGAAACGCCGGAGGAGCTGTTTCACCGTGTCGCAAACGCCGTGGCCGAAGCGGACGCGCGCTGTGAAGGCGCGGATGTAAAAAAAACCGCGCAGGAATTCTATGACGTAATGACCAGGCAGGAGTTTTTGCCCAACTCCCCCACTTTAATGAACGCGGGCAAACCCTTGGGACAGCTTTCCGCCTGCTTTGTGCTGCCTGTGGGCGATTCCATGGAGGAAATATTCGACGCCGTGAAAAACGCCGCGCTGATACACAAAAGCGGCGGCGGCACCGGGTTTTCGTTCTCCCGGCTGCGGCCCGCGGGCTCCACGGTGCGGTCTACCGGCGGCGTCGCGTCCGGCCCCATCAGCTTTATGAAGGTGTTCAACGCCGCCACCGAGGCCGTCAAGCAGGGCGGCACGCGGCGGGGCGCCAACATGGGCATACTGCGGGTGGACCACCCGGATATCCTGGACTTTATCCGCTGCAAGCAGGACGACGCGCAGATCACGAACTTCAACATCAGCGTGGGCCTGACGGAAGCCTTCATGCAGGCGGCGGAGCGCGGGGAGACCTATGCGTTGAAAGAGCCGCGGCACGGCAAAGTGGTGCGGGAGATCGACGCGCGGGAGGTGTTCGACCTCATCGTGGATATGGCGTGGCGCAACGGCGAGCCGGGCATCGTGTTTTTGGACAGGCTGAATAGAGACAATGTCGTGCCCGGGCAGGGCGAGATCGAAAGCACCAACCCCTGCGGGGAGCAGCCGCTGCTGCCGTATGAAAGCTGCAATCTAGGGTCCATTAACCTTGCGCGCTTGCTCAAAGAGCAGGACGGCGCGTATGCCGTGGATTATGAGGCGCTGGGCCGCGTGGTGGACACGGCGGTGCATTTTTTGGACAACGTCATCGAAATCAATAAATATCCCCTGCGGGAGATCGAGGAGCGCACGCTGCTGACCCGCAAGATCGGCCTGGGCGTGATGGGCTTTGCGGATACGCTGTTCCGCCTGGGTATTCCCTACAACTCGGAGGAAGGCATAGAGGAAGCCGAAAAGCTGATGGGCTTTATAGAGGCCCGCGCGCATTCCGCGAGCAAGCGCCTGGCAAAAACGCGCGGCGCGTTCCCGCTGTTTCCGGAAAGCGCTTATGCGGAGGGCGAACCTTTACGCAACGCGACCTGCACGACGATCGCCCCCACGGGCACGATTTCGATACTCTGCGGCGCGTCCAGCGGCGTGGAGCCGCTCTTTGCGCTCGCGTTCGTGCGCAACGTCATGGACAACGACGAGCTGCCCCAGGTGGACGAATACTTCCTGGAGGTCGCGAAAAAAGAGGGCTTTTATTCGGACGAGCTTGTGCGCCGCATCGCGAAGGAAGGGACGCTCGCGCATATCGACGAGGTGCCGGAGCATATCAAGCGGGTGTTCGTCACCGCGCACGATATCACGCCGGAGTACCACATCCGCATGCAGGCGGCGTTCCAGAAATATACGGACAACGCGGTATCGAAAACCGTCAACTTTACCGCCGAAGCGACGCGGGAGGACGTGGCCACCGTATACCGCCTGGCGTACGAGCTTCAATGCAAGGGCGTGACCATATACCGCGACGGCAGCCGCAGCGAGCAGGTGCTGACCGTGGGCGCGAAGAAGGAGCAGGAAAAGACCGTTCCCGTTATCCGCCCCGTGCGCATCACGCCCCGGCCCCGCCCGGAGGTGACGCGCGGCATCACGGAAAAGGTGGTGATCGGCTGCGGCAACCTGTATGTGACGGTCAACTATGACGACGAGGGCATCTGCGAGGTGTTCGCGAATCTCGGCCGCGCGGGCGGCTGCCCCAGCCAGAGCGAGGCCACGAGCAGGCTGGTGTCTACGGCTTTGCGCTCCGGCATGGACGTGGATACCATCATCGAGCAATTAAAAGGCATCCGCTGCCACTCTACGCTCCGGCAGAAGGGCACGAACGGAAACATCAAGGTGCTTTCCTGCCCGGACGCCATAGGCAAGGTGCTCGAAAAGGTGGCGAAGCTTTTAAAAGAGGGCGAGCAGGTGCCCATGCTGGACCAGCCGGAGGCTGTCGCCGCCATCCCGCGCTCCGAGGATGAGGATAACCGCCTCGGCCCCGACGACGCGCGCAAGGAGCGCCCCACCACCCCCTGCCCCGAGTGCGCGGGCGCGGTGGAGCATGAGGGCGGCTGCATGATCTGCAGGACTTGCGGATACAGCAAGTGCGGGTAAAGAGAACATAGGATTTCGTTAACACAAAAGGACGCATGCAACCGCATGCGTCTTTCTGTATAAATCAAATCTTATCCACATACTCTAAGCAAAAACGAAAGCAGGCATCCACATGCCAATTTGGCTCATCATCGCGTTTGCGGTATTTTCGGCGTTCGTGCTCTATGCGGCCGTTGCGCTCAATAAAAAAGGGCAGAAACAGCCCGCAAAGGCGGCTCTGTCTGCGTATACCGTGTTTACGCTGGCATTCCTCGTCATCTGGATATTCGCGTTTTCCGTTCCGCCTTACATCACGCTGCTTGCCATGTTGGCGGTATTTATCAATTGCTTCTGCGGGTATTATCTGGACCTGTACAACCGCTCCAAGGTGTTCGACCGTTACCTGCACGCCTACGGATCGTTTTCGTTTGCGCTGTTCGTCTACTGCCTCATCAAAAACCTGTTTGAAGCGGGCGGAAGCCGTGCGTTCCAATCCCTGTTCGTGTTTGCTGTGGGCATGACGCTGGGGGAACTGTTTGAACTGATGGAAGCC
>DATMXR010000252.1:0-6217 GCA_035561315.1 Feifaniaceae bacterium | reverse complement strand
GGAATAATTATCCTTTGGAATAATGATCCTGCTGGGGACGCTATGACGGAAGCCGAACATGCCATAGAACAGTTTTATGAGGCGTTCGAACCCTTGCAAGGCTTGGTTTACGGATTGATTTTATCGCTCGTGCGTAACCGCGAGGACGCGCTTGATATCCTGCAGGATACCATTGTGCTGGCCATCCGGCATTACGATCAGCTGAAAGACAAATCCATGCTCAAGCCGTGGATTTTGCGTATCGCGAAAAACGAAAGCTATACATATCTTCGGAAGAACAGCCGCTCCAAAGAACTTTTGACCGAACCGATGCTTCTCTCCCTCCTGCCCGTCGCCTCCAAAGAGAGCGTGGAGCAATCCGTGCTGCGCGCGGAGGAAACGGAGCGCTTAATTTGCGCGCTGAGGGGTTTGGACGAGGTGGATCGGCTTATTTTATATTTAAGGTTCCATGAGGATATGAAATTGAGCATGATCGCGGAAGCCACGGGTTTTACGCTGCCCAAAATAAAATCGCGCCTGAGCCGGGTGTGCAAAAAGCTCCGGCGCGTGCTGGAAAAAGAAATGCTGCAGCCATAGTGAATATGCGACTATTTTGTGTGATTTGCATCTTATTTAGTAAGAGGTGTAAGCAAGAGCCATGACGCAACGCGAGCTTGAAAAGCTGCTGAAAAACCCGGAGGTTCTGCAGGAACTGGAGCAGAGCCTGTTTGGCGACCCTCTGCTGTGGGCGCCGCCGGAGGAAGTGGAGGCGGCAAAGAGCGCGGAAGAGCTTCTTAAACAAAAGCGGCTTCAAATAAAGGAGCAGGCGGCGCGGCGCGTCATGCAGGAGGGCGTGGCGCAGGCGAGGCGGGCCGCGCCTCGGGGGCACGCGCACAGGCAGGCGCTGCAATGGGCCGCGGCGGCGGTAGGCGTGGCGGCGCTTGTCTGCTATATCGCGTTTTATCCCCAGAACGCGTCGCTCGCGACTTCCTATGACGAAAAGGTAGCCCGAAAGGAAGAGAACGGCTGCGTCATTATAGAAAGCGTCGAAACCCCTCCCAACGTGCTCAAAAGCTGCGGCATGCGGATTTCCGGCGTGGACGGGTTTGAAATGTATTCGTACGGGAGCATCGACGAATACATCGAAAAGACCGGCAGGGACCCCGTGCTTGTCACCGGCGGATACGAGAGGATCGCCCATATCAGCGACGAACTGGACCCGGATCTCGGCTATACGCTGATGATCGCGTATGAACTGCCCGGGGACCGGTATATCAGCACCTCCCAGTTCTACGCGGACGACGCCAAAGAAATCATATTCCCGGACGGTTACGAGCGCACCGTATTAAACGGCAAAACCATGCACTGCAGGGTGGAGGACGACAGCACGTCCACAAACGGTTCCGTGCGGCTTTCCGGGGGCTGCGTATTCTACATTTCCGTGCCCTATGAGGAGCAGCTGGACCTGTATTTGGGCGGGCTGAAATTCGCTTCGGAGCTTAGCGATACCTCCTCCTTTTTTGTGCCGCCGCCGGAGCCCATGCCGGAGGACCCGGGCGAGGAACTCCAGGAGGACGGAAGGCCGAGGGATATTTCCTACGATACGTTTGAGGACCTAAGCCGGGACAGCGGCTATTGGCCTATGGTATTGAAGGAAGGGTTCGCGAAGCCCGTATCCATCGAGCTGCACAGGACCAGGGCGACAGGGGACATGATTTCCGTTCTTTACGAAAAGGACGGGCTCGAGATCGTCGCGTTCCAGAGGTACGGCTTTATGGACGGCACCGTTTATTTCCTGGAGGAGGAAACTTACTTCACCACCGAGGTGCTTGGGGATTACACATTCCATTGCTCTGTAGACCTGCACGACGGCAGCGCCGCGGGCGTCGGGGTGGTAAAGGACACCGCGTTCTTTATCATCACGGAAAAGGGGATCGATTTTGAAGAGACGCTCAAGAATCTGTATATCATGAAACCCAAGTAAAGAGAAGCATGTGAAAAGAGGCCGCGTTCGTTTGGATGAATGCGGCCTCTTTATATACGTGTTGTGCCCGTTACTGTTTCCTGGGCAGCTCCCGGCTGCCGGGCTTTTCCAATGGGAGCCTGCCTTTCTTGCAGATCGGGCAATGCTCCGCCTCGTATGTCCTGATATCCAGTGCCAGCGCCGCGTATACGGGAAGCTTGAACGCGCAGTCCTCCGCGCGCCGGTCCACGATGCAGACAGCGCCGATGACTTTTGCGCCCATATCCTCCAGCGCCCTCACGGTCTCCATTGTGGACTTTCCGGTGGTGATGACGTCCTCCGCAATGAGGATATTGTCCCCCGGGCCAACTTGAAAGCCGCGCCGGAGCTGCATTTCGCCGTCCTTGCGCTCTGTGAATATGCTTTCCACACCGAGCTGCCGCGCAAGCTCGTAGGAGACGATGACGCCGCCCATCGCCGGGCCGCAGACCTTGGTGACGGGAAGGCCTTTGACCTGTTCCGCTACGGTTTTCAATACCGCGGCGGCCTGGTCCGGGAAGCGCAGAAGCTTGGCGCACTGGCAGTACTGCCCGCTGTGCAGGCCTGAGGAAAGCAGGAAATGCCCCTCTAAAAACGCCTCGCATTCCCTCATGATGCTCAGGTTGTCTTTCATAATGCCTCCTATACTACTCCGCGAATTTCGCTGATGTTCTCTAAGCCCCGCTCCTTGCAGTAGCTTAGAAGCCCGTCTATGATATGGAGCATGGCGGCGGGGTCCGCGAACGTCATGGAACCGACCTCAATTGCCGTCGCCCCCGCCATCAAAAAGCACAGCGCGTCGTTCGCGCTGGCGATGCCGCCCATGCCCACGATGGGGATTTTTACGCGCTGTGCCACCTGATGCGCCATACGGAGCGCGATGGGCAATATGGCGGGGCCGGAAAGCCCGGCGTATACGTTCTCAAATACCGCCCGCTTTTTCCTGACGTCTATTGCCATGCCCAGGAATGTATTGACCAGGCTCAGCCCGTCCGCGCCCGCTTCCTCGCACGCGAGCGCCACCGCGGTAATATCCGGCGCGTTGGGGGAAAGCTTGACGAGCAGCGGATGCTTTGTAACTTCCTTTACCTGCTTTACGATATTCGCTGCGCAAGTTGGGTCCATGCCGAACGCCATGCCGCCCGCCTTCACGTTGGGGCAGGAGATGTTGAGTTCGAGGATGTCGATATCCGCGCCGTTCAGCAGCTTTGCGCCCTCGATATAGTCCTCCTCGCTGTGGCCGCCCAGGTTCGCGATCACCGCGCAGCCAAGCGTGCGCATATACGGTGCCTCTTCTTTTACAAAGTGCTTCACGCCGGGATTTTCCAAGCCGATGCTGTTAAGAAGCCCCGCGGGCGTTTCCATCACGCGCTGGCCGATGTTGCCCGCGCTGCCGTTTAGCGTTAATCCCTTGCCGCAGACGCCGCCCAAACGGGAAACGTCGAAAAGCTCCGCGTACTCGCGCCCGAAGCCGAACGTGCCGGAAGCGGCGATTACGGGGTTTTTTAACTCCACGCCGAGCAGCGTTGTCGCAAGCGGGTTATATGGCATCGTACACCTCCCGGTACGGGAATACCGGCCCGTCCTTGCAGATGCGCTTTTGTCCCGAAGCCGTCTTGCAGGTGCAGCCCAGGCACGCGCCGACGCCGCAGGCCATGTGCTTCTCCAGAGAGACATAGAGAGTTGCGCCCGCTTCCCTTGCCGCCTGCGCCGCGGCGCGCAGCATGGGCGCGGGGCCGCAGGCGTAGTACGCGGCGTTCCTATTAAAATCCACGTCCGCCGTCACATATCCGCCGAGGTTGACTTTCACCTTGTCCGAGAGCGCCGCAAATTCAGCCTCCAGATACGCCTCTTCCCGGAAACCGAGGTATACTTCAATGCGCCTCAATGGGTCGGCTTTGCGAAGCTCTTTGAGCAGCAGGTACAGCGGCGCCGTACCGATGCCGCCGCCGATCAATACCGCGTCCCCGGGGAGTATGGGGAAGCCGTTGCCGCAGGGTCCCTGCGCGGCAAGCTCCTGCCCGGCGGGCATCCGGGAAAACAGTTCCGTCCCGCGCCCGGATACTTGATATAAAAAGGATACCTCCCCGGTGTTTTCATCCGCGTCGAACAGGCTGACGGGCCTAGATAAAAACGGGTCCAGCGTATCCGGCTGCCGCAGCATGTAGAATTGCCCGGCGCGGCCCATTGCCGCGCCCTTTAAGCGCATACGGAAAATGCGTTCCGCGATGCGCGCGTGTTCCGCGATCACAGCCATTTCTGGATATCCTCCCGCATGGCGAGTACGGCGTTGTTTACGTATACGTCGAAGTCGCTTTCTTCCGTCCTCCCCTTGTGCGCCGTGATAAGCCCGCGGGAGGAATTCACCACCCCGCGCACCCCGCCGCGGAAAAACGTCGCGATATCCTTTCCCGTGCCGCCCTGCGCGCCATAACCGGGGATGAGCAGGAACGTGTGCGGCAAAAGCCGCCGTATCGTCTCAAACTCCTCCGGGTACGTAAGACCGGTGACAGCGCCTATAGCCGAAAACCCGCTAACGCCTATAAACGCCTTGCCCCACTCGGAAACTTTTTGCGCCATGCGCTGGTAGAGCGTCCCGCCGCCGACGGTGAGATCCTGAAAATCCCCGCTCGACGGGTTCGAGGTCTTCACCAGCACAAACAGGCCCTTGCCTTTTTCAAGGTACGGGTAGTAGGGGGAGATCGCGTCCTCGCCCATATAGGCGTTCACGGTGATGAGATCGGTTTCAAAGTCCCCGGTAAAATGCCCCTGCGCGTACCGGGCGGCGGTGGAGGAAATATCCCCGCGCTTGACGTCGGATATGACGACGCTGCCTTTTTGCCGCGCGTACCGCACGGTATCCGCGAACGCCCGCATGCCGTCCAAGCCCAGCGCCTCATAGCAGGCGGCCTGCACCTTGAAGCAGCCCGCGTTCTCGTATGCTGCGTCTATGATCTTCCGGTTGAACTCGAACAGCTTTTCCCCGTCGGAGCAGTCCCGTTTTTTCAAATATTCCGGCAAAAAGGAAAGCTGCGTATCCAGCCCCACGCAGACCGGCCCCTTCTTCTGCACGTCTTTATAAAGCCTGTCCATACTCATAGCGCGTTTCTCCCTCCACGATTGTCTGCAATACCCGCCCGCGCACCCGGCGCCCCTCAAACGGCGTGTTGCGCGATTTTGAGATCATAGCTTCCTTCTTTATTTCGTATTCTTCTCCGGTGTTCAACACCACGAGATCCGCCGGATACCCCGGCGCCAACAGCCCCGCCTTTATATTAAGCCTGCGGGCCGGGGCGTAGGAGGTCAGTTCCGCAAGCCGGGTGAGCGGGATGCTATGTTCATGAAACACCGCAAGGTAAATGCTTATGGCGTACTCGATATTGGAGATGCCCGCCATGCCGTTAAGCTTATCCTGCTCCGTATGCGGGGCGTGGTCGGTGGAAAGGCAGTCCACCGTTCCGTCTTTGATGCCTTCGATCAGCGCCTCCGCGTCGGCCTTTGTGCGCAGCGGCGGGTTGACCTTGTACTCATCGCCGTATCCGAACAGGTGGTGCGGCGTGACCTCAGAGGTCAGTGTAAGCCCTTCCGCCTTGGCTTGGCGTACCAGTTCCACAGTTTCCGCCCGGCTGATGTGGCCGATGTGCAGGTTGCCGCCCGTTTCTTTTAATAATTCGATGTCCCGTTTTACGATCTGCCGCTCCGGCTGGCAATGCGTGCTGATCAAAAACCCGTACCGTTTGGAGTCGAGCAGCAATTGCCGCATAAAATCATTCGAGAATATCGTCCTGCCGTCGTTGGTGAGCATGCTTGTCACCTTCGCAAGCTCAGCGCGGTCGGTGGGGATTTCGTCCTCCAGTCTTTCTCCCGCGGCCGCGGCCTGAATAAGCTTGCACAGCTTCAGCCGCCGCGCTTTTTCATGGTTTTGCTCCACCAGTTCCGGCGTGCCGATCACGGGGTCTGTGTTCGCCATGGCGCACAGCAGCGCGTAGCCGCCTTTGAGCGCGGCGCGCATGCCGGTTTCCATGGTCTCTTTCTGCGGGTAGCCGGGGTCGCGCAGGTGGCAGTGCAGGTCGATGAACGCGGGCAATATCGCGTTGCCGTTTACGTCCACCGTTTTATCGCTGTACTGGTGGCCCGCCTGCCCGCAGTACCGGATGAGGCCGTCCTCCACATACAGGTCCCCGAAACGGTCTCCCATCGCGTCGACGAGCCTTGCGTTACGGTAGCGGACGATCA
>DATMXR010000251.1:0-4801 GCA_035561315.1 Feifaniaceae bacterium | reverse complement strand
GGGTTCTCCGTCCTGCCGTTTGCGTAGCCGACTTTAGTCGCCATGACGCCGCGTATGGCGCGCAGGTATTTTTCCGCGCCCCAGAAGCAGCCGCCCGCCAGATAAATCGTAGCCATCTAATAAAACCAACTTTCCCGTTTTATAATACGCTTATGATACCCGCCCGGCAATTAGGCAAACATGCGTGAAACCGCCGCGGGGGACGGGACGCCGGGGGCGGCGAACGCCTTTCCTATTCGAGTATAGAGCGCGGGAGGCGCACCGTCAATCCGGCACGGTTCAGACGGCAATATAGGGTGATGAATTGAGCATTCCCTCCGATGTAGGGCGCGTCGCCCCCTACAGCCATGCGAATATTGGTGTCAATCACACAAAAACGGGACGTCGAGAGCGGCGTCCCCTACAACCGCGCGAATATTGGTGTCAATCACGCACAACCGGGACGCCGAAGGCGGCGTCCCCTACAACCACGCGAATATTGGTGCAAATCACACGAAAACGGGACGCCGAGGGCGGCGTCCCCTGCAAATCATCGCGGCATGTTCAGAATAAATATCCAAACGTGTTCCGCTTCAGGCGCTGCACGCGCCGTTATAGGCGATACACTGGTTCTTGCCCCTGCTCTTGGCCAGGTACAAAGCGGAATCCGCCTTTTGGTACAGCTCGTCAAAATTCGTGAGGTCCGGGCCCGAGCAGGGGCAGACGCCTATGCTGCACGTGACCTGCAGGCCGTTATGGAACTGGGCGGAAAGCGCGCGCACGGTGGCGCACAGCTCCTCCCCTTTTTGGTAGGCGTGCGCGTCGTCCCCGATATCCTTCAAAAACGCCACAAACTCGTCCCCGCCCATGCGGCCCACGATATCCGAGCTTCTGAACACCTTGCGCATTTCTTCGGCCAGCGCCATTAAAAGATGGTCCCCCGTCAGGTGGCCGTAAGTGTCGTTGATGCGCTTGAAGCCGTCGAGGTCCACCACCATCAGCGCGTGCCGGTTGACAAGGCCGCTTTTGCGCTGCAGGGCGAGGAACTCGTCGATTTTATTCTGCGTGGTCTCGCGGTTATACACCTTGGTAAGCGAATCCTGCGCGGCGCGGCCCTGCAGGCGCTGGAGCTCGCGCTTCTGCTTATCGATATTCATGATCTTACCCAGGAGACGCACGGCGTTGCCCGCGTCGTCCCGCATGGCGTAACACTGCACATGCAGCCAGACCAGCACGTTGTCGTCGGCATAAATGCGGAACTGCGCCTCCGCCCGTTCTTCGCCCGCGCGCATGCTTTCCACCATATTGTTGATAAACTCGCGGTCCTCCGCACAGACGCGCTTGTTCTGCTGGAACAGATCGTCGATGGTCTTCAAATTGGGCAGAAAGCTCAAATGCTTGTGGTAGTTCCGGTTGAACGTAACGCGCCGCGTGCGCATATCCACCTCAAATATGATATCGTTGGTGAGGTTCTCCAAAAACCGGTAGCGTTCCTCGCTGCGCTTTAACAGCTCCTTTTCGTTCTGCAATTGCAGCACGTGCCGCCGGTTCGTATGGAGCACATAGATCAACATCCCCGCGAATACCACGAGAATGCCCGCCGCAAACAGCAGCATGCGCTGCGCGTCGGTGCTTTCGAGCTTCGCCGCGGCGGATTCCGGCACCCCGCTCACGACCAGGAAGGAGGACGGGGCAATCTGCGCGACGCCCGCATGGAACGTTTCCTGGCCGAGCAGGAAGGAATACGTACCCGTGCCCCGCGTAATGAGGCCGGTTTCGAGCTGCTGCGCAAGCGCCTTCCCGCCCGCGCTGTTGGAGGCCTGCACGGCGTCCGCAAAAGAATCCCCCGGCAGGAACATATCGCCGGTGGAGCCGATGACCCGCCCGTCCGCGGAAAGCAGGACGTTGACGCCCTTTTCCCCGAACGTGCTCAGGCCGATCTGCCGGCGGAGCGCTTCATGCGTAAGGCTGGCGAACAGTACGCCCGCGACTTCGTCCCCCGTTTGCACGGGCACGGAGAGTATGAGGCCGGGCGTCCGCCCGTCCGCCATGGAAGGCAGGTACGCGACCGTCCGCGTGCCCCCGAGCGCGGTCTGGAAAAACCGCTCGCCCGAGACGTCCGCCCCGCCGTCCGCATCGCGGAGTGTGCCGGACTTGTCCGCAAAGCGGATATCGGCAAAACCGCCCAGGTCTTCCGCCACTTCAAACGCCGAGGCGAGCGCGCTCCCCTCCGGCGCCCCGTTTGCCGCTATAAGCGCCCCAAGCTCGCAAAGCGTATCCTCCTGGCGCTTTAGATACCCCGAAAACGAGCCGGACAGCGTTTGGGATTCCTGCAAAAGCCGTTCATAGGTGGCCGCGGTCAGCCGGTTGCTGATTGCGAGGCTGGTCAGAAGCAAAGCGACAAGGCAGGCCAATACGGCGCCCGACACCAGAAACAGCGCCTTTTGATCCCTGTTTTCTTTTTTTCTTTCTTCGGTATGCATACTGTTACCCTATAAAGACATGCGTCACCCAAGCCTTACAACTGCATATATGCGCCGATCCGGCGCTCCTGATAGACGTTATCTTATTATAGGCAAAACCGGGATGTCAATCGTTTTCCAAAAATTGTGCAAAAAATATGAATTTTGCATCCCGCCTGTGTCGGAAGCGGTCAGATCGTAGCGCTTTGCGCGCCCGCCTGCGCCCCGAGCTGCAGGTATTGCAGCAGCAGCATCAAGCCCCGCCCGCGGTCCGGATGGACGCGTACGCTTCTGAGCCTGAGCAGGTCGATATAGTTGGAAATCGCGTTCAAAAGCGCCGGATGCGCGGTGGCCACGGCAAGGCAGGGCCTGTTGAGCTTGCGTATGAGCGTCCCGGTCCCCTGGCGCACTATAAGCATGAGATTCTGAAACGGCATCTGCGGCAAAAGATAGATGCTGTACCCCGGATACGTGCGCAGAAGCTCGATCAGGTTCTTTATGTGCTCGGCATACTCTTCGGGCGTATACGCAACGCGCACGCCGCCGTCCAGCCACGGAAGCTCCACCCGCACCCGGCCCGCCTCCAGGTCCGCCGGGTCCGCAAGGCAAATATAATCGGAAATGCTGTAAAGCGAAAGGTTCCTGATTGCGCGCTTTGCCGCAAGCTGGTGGTACGTTAAAATGCGTTCCCTTGTTTCGCGCGGAACATCCGCGCGCCTGAGCATACGCTCCATCAGGGGCGGGGGGATGGTGTACGCGGAAAGCGAGTGCAGCACCGCGTCCGTATCGCCGGGCGCGCGTTCAAACGCGGGCAGGAACCGCTGGTACTGCGCCTGCATGCCTTCGCCAAAGAGCCGGACCGGAACGCAGCCGGTCAGGCAAAGCGCGTCGAACTGCGCCTGGCCGTTTTCGACCAGCTCCCTGTTCCCGGTATACAGATACAACGCGGAGGCGGCCGTCTTGGTCGCATATATGGACTGAATCGCGGCAATTTTATCCGCCAAAAGCAGCGTGCAGGAAAACCGGCGCGCCTCCGGCTGCAAAAGCAGGCAGATGTTCATCCTGCCCGTCATAAACAGCGGAATCCAGCGCCCCATGGCATGAAGTATGCCGGACAGGTCGGCGTCCAGGCTGACGACAAACGTGAAGCGCGCCCCCTGATCCATGATGCGCCGCAATTGCTCCGGCCAGGCGTCCAAAAACGCCTTGTCCTCCAACGCCCATTGCAGTTCAATGTCGCAGAACAGGCGGAGCTCTTTGACGTTCCCGTCCGCGAGCACGCGCTCAAACAGGCGGGATACCGCGCGGCGCAGCCCCGCGTTGCCCCGGTAAAGCTCCATCTCCCCGGCGTGAACCGTCACCGGACGCTCCGCCGGTGGAACGGCGGCGGGGGCCTCCGGCTTTATGCGCATGGAATCGAGCGCTTCCAGCAGGCCGTCCGCATAGGCGCGGTCCGCATGCGAGCTTCCCGGCTGCAAATGCGCGCGCAGCGCGTCGAGCAGGGCCTCGCTGTCCTGCCTGGGGGCAACGCCGAGCACGCGGAAGAGCGCCTCCCGCTGGCGCGGGGCATATTCCTTCAGTGAAAAAAACGTGCAGATACCGGCGACCAGCCTTTCGTTGCCGTCCGGACGGCGGACGCCCGCGCGAAAGCGGCTGATCAAGGAGGCGTCCACGTTGAGATACCGGGCAAGCGCCGTATTCGTGACCTCCGCCGCCCGAATGAGCGCATCCAGCTTTTCCGCAAACGCCCCGCCCGTATTTTGCCGCGCGGGGGACGCGGCCTGCTGCTTGCGGGCGCGCTGCGGCCTGAGGCCGGACTCCGCCGTATTGATCCATGCGTTGACCGCGTCCGAAACCGTGCTGATCTCCGCGCATTCCGGCACGCCGCACAGCGCGCAGATGCGGGGATGGTTTTTTTGCTGCAGCGCCAGCGTGGCTACGCCCACGGAGAGCTTGTCCAATTGCGGGCTGAAGCGGGAAGGGACCCTGTCCCCGCTGTGAAAGCGGCTGATGAGAGAGACGTCCAGACCGGAAGCGCGCGCAAGCTCGGCGCGGGAGACCCCCAGTTCATTCAGCAGGATCCTGATTTTCTCATGAAACAGCATGCTTTCCCCTTTCTCCGCCGTGCGGAGCAGCCCGGTAACCGCGCCGGTTTACGGCGGAAGAATAAAAGGGGTAATTGAAAAGACTTGTTCCAAACAGGATGGCGTCCGCGTTGATCCATGCTGTGCCGATCGCGCAGCAAGGAACAAGAATTCAGGCGCCGGGCGTCTTATGCGGAAAAAACGGCGCCCTGACGCCGCGGACGCCCATACCTTTTGCAGCGTTCATGCGGCGGCGTATACGCGTCCCCTTTATAC
>DATMXR010000250.1:0-2255 GCA_035561315.1 Feifaniaceae bacterium | reverse complement strand
GGATATATCCTGAAAATGAGTCCTCAGGGCCATTATGGCCCTGAACGGAAGTTTGGAGGCAGCGCCTCCAGCGTCCCCCTTCTTCATTGCTCCTGCCAATTGATGCACCGGTCCAGCACGCCCGCCTCGCGCGCAAGCGCGATGCTCCCTGGCGCCTGCCCCACGCGGGAAGGCCGGTGCGCGTCCGAGCTTAAAATAAAGCTTGCTCCTTCCGCATTCGCCTCCAGCACCTCGCCGAGCGACATGTTGCGGTGGCCTTCGTTGATTTCAAGCGCCACGCCGTGTTCCTTTGCCGTGCGGGCAAGTTCCCCGATGTCCACCGGGATGTATGTGCCCGGGTGCGTGATGGCGAGGAGCTTATCCGTTTTTTCCATGGCGTGCGCGTACGCCGCGGCGTTGGCCTTTGCGTGCTTTCTTGTGCTCTGCCCGAAGAAAAAGCTGCGCCACCAGCCGCGGCTTACGGCGTCCGCCGGGAAGGTGCCCTTGTGATAGCCCAGCATGATATAATCGAATATGGAGGTGTCCTTGGGCACGTCCGTCAGGCCGTCCCCCATGAGGTTGGCCTCCAGGCCCATCAGCACCTCGATCCGGCCGGCATAGCGCGCATTCATTTCATCCACTTCCTTGCGGATTTTTAGGAGCGCCTCCCATTTGACGGGGAAGAACATGTGCTTGGGCCCGTGCTCCGATATCCCGATGCGCTTCAATCCGCAGGCGATGGCGGCAAGCACGTTTTCCTCCACGGTGCCCGTGCCATGGCTGTACTTGGTATGGGTATGCAAATCCGCAATCAGCATTGCGCGGTTCCTTTCCGTTGTACGATACACTCAAGTATAGTGCATGCGCCCCCTGTTTGCAAATCGCGCGGGTTAGCCCCGGCTATATGAGCATAAAAACTTCTTATGTTTTTATGAAGAGGCCCCCTATGCAAGGATAGCATCTCCCTATATAGCCTTTCGTCAAAAGCGTGCAAAAGTTGTTCCCTAACGTATAAAAAGCAGGTATAATACGAGGGAAATCATACGGCTTAAATCCGCAAGGCGCGGGAAAGGCGGCATATGCAAACAACATTCAAACGCGGCCTGTTCGACCGTTACGACGGCTGGCGCATCCGCAACGTGGACGCGCTGTTCAACGTGATTCCCTTTATCCTGCGCTCGCGGCTCGATTCCCAGAACATGTTCGAGGAAAGCATTCCATTGGAGCCGCTTGAGCGCTTCGTGCGCAGGCTGCGCGGGGAGATGCCCGAGGTTTCCTACATGCATATCCTGGTGGCGGCGCTTGTGCGCATCGTCGCGCTCCGTCCCTACCTCAACCGCTTTATCGTGTGGAACAAGGCCTACGCGCGCAACAGCATCACGCTTTCGCTCGCCATCAAGCGCGCCATGACGGAAAAGGGCGAGGAAACCGTGGTAAAGATCGAGTTCGAGCCGGCCGACACCATATACGACGTGGCGCGCCGCATTTCGGAGGCCGTGAATTCCAATAAAACGGAAGGCGCCGTAAACACCGCGGATAAGATCTCCAAAGTGATGGGATATATTCCCTCATTCGTGATGCGCTTTGTGATATGGGTCATCCGCAGCCTCGACAACATCGGCTGCCTGCCCCGTTTTTTGTTCAACGCCAGCCCCTGGCACGCCAGCATGTTCCTGACCAACATGGGCTCCCTGGGCATCGGCCCCATCTACCACCACCTGTACGAGTTCGGCACCTGCAGCATGTTCGTGGCCATGGGCAACAAGACCCGCATCCACACGGTATCCGAAACCGGGGAGCGCGAGGTGCGGCGGTTTATCGGGCTTAAAATGAACATAGACGAGCGCATCTGCGACGGGCTTTACTTCGCCACCTCCATCAAGCAGTTCCGGCATATTTTGGCGAGGCCCGAGGCGCTGCTGACCCCGCCCGAATTCGTGGCCGTGGACGACGGCGTTGGGAAGAAACGAATGGACGGGAAATAAAATATGCCATGGCAAAGAGCGCCGTTTTGGGGCGCTCTTTGTGTTTTGAGAATATTTATTTCCTCTTCTTCCTGGTCAGCGCCGCAAAGCGGGTAACGCCGTTTCCTGTGCCGTACAACTTCCGAACATCCACCTTCGCCTTAGTGGGCTTATCATGGCAGGGCTTGCGGATGAGCAGCGCGGGGGCGGGCGGTTCGCCTTTGAGGGCGGCCGCCACCTCCGCCGTGGTGTAGGGACGGAACAGGTGTTTACGCTTTTTGAAATACCTGAGGTTGGGAATGAGCCACCCAA
>DATMXR010000249.1:0-3689 GCA_035561315.1 Feifaniaceae bacterium | reverse complement strand
GCTGTACATGGTATTGACATCCACCGTGCTTGCCTATGCGCTGGGCCTGCCGTTAGGGATTGTGCTGGTGGTGACCGCGCGCGGCGGCATCCGCCCCGCTCATTGGCTGTACAAAGCGCTGGATATCTTCATCAACATCGTCCGGTCCCTGCCGTTTTTGATCCTGCTGCTCGCCGTGTCCCCCATCACGCGCTTTATTACGGGAACAACCATAGGTTCCGAGGCGACGGTGGTGCCGCTGGTGATTTCCGCGGCTCCCTTCATTGCGCGGCTGGTGGAATCCTCCTTTAAGGAGGTGGACCGCGGTGTGGTGGAGGCTGCGCAGTCCATGGGCGCTTCGCCTTCGCAGATCATCTTCAAAGTACTCCTGGCGGAGGCCAAGCCCTCGCTGCTTGTGGGCGGGGCCATCGCCATCACCACCATATTGGGCTATTCCGCCATGGCCGGCTTTGTGGGCGGCGGCGGGTTGGGCGATATCGCCATCCGCTACGGCTATAACAGGTATCAGACGGATATTATGCTGGTAACGGCCGCGCTGCTGGTGGCGCTTGTTCAGATATTCCAGGAGGTTGGCATGAAAATTGCCAGGCGCTCGGATAAAAGAAAATCTTAAATTTCAAACATGGAGGAAAAAGACATGAAAAAGTATTTTGCCCTGTTTGCGGCAGCCCTGCTCGCGGTTTCCCTGCTCGCAGGCTGCGCGGCCCCCGCCGCGGCGGAACCCACCCCGGCTCCCGCGGAAGCGACCGCCCAACCCACTGAGGTGCCGACCGAAACCCCGGCCGAAACGCCCGCGCCCATCGTAATTAAAATCGGCGCGACGCCCACCCCGCACGCGGAGATACTGAACGTTGTGAAAGAAGCACTCGCGGCCCAGGGGTATGATCTTGAAATCATTGAATTCACGGATTATGTGCAGCCCAACCTGGCGCTCGACAGCGGAGACCTCGACGCAAACTACTTCCAGCACAAGCCGTATCTCGATCAGTTCAACGCGGAGCAGGGCACGGATATCGTACCCGTCGCGAACGTCCACTTTGAGCCGCTCGGCATCTATGCCGGGAAGACCGCCTCGCTCGACGCCCTTCCCGACAAAGCGCAGGTAGCGGTGCCCAACGATGCCACCAACGAGGCGCGCGCGCTGCTGCTGCTCGAAGCGCAGGGCCTCATCAAGCTCAAGGAGGGCGCGGACCTCAACACCACCGTCAACGATATCGCGGAAAACCCCAAGAACCTCAAGATCGTTGAAATCGCCGCGGAGCAGCTCACGCGTTCCCTGCAGGATGTGGACATCGCCGTCATCAACGGCAACTTCGCCATACAGGCCGGGCTCAACGCCGCCACCGACGCGCTTGCGAAGGAAGACCCCGCTTCCGTCGCCGCCACCACGTTTGCGAATTTCATCGCCGTGAAGAGCGGGAACGAAAACAATCCGGAAATCCAGGCGCTCGTCCAGGCGGTCACAGGCCCCGAGGTGAAGGCGTTTATCGAGGACGCCTACCAGGGCGCGGTCGTGCCGGTGTTCTAAGCAGTATTGAAGCGGCATCGAAAAAAGCAACCTTAAATTGGGAGCGCCCCGCATTGGGGCGCTCCCATCTTTCAATAACGATCTGTTTAACAATCTGTTTGCCGCCGGCGCGCCCCGTCAGATATTGAACGCCACGTCGTAGGCGTCCTTCACCACGCCCAGGAGATTGCCCACGCACTTGCAATCGCCGATGGCGTACACCTCGGGAGCGATGTCTTTGTAGATGTTGGGCGCGATCATGCAGTAGGAGTCGTAGCCCGCCGCCGAAACGACGCTGTCTGCCGGGATGAAGAGCTCCGTGCCGTTCTCCGATATGGTGACGCCCTTGTCCGTGATCTCCTTCGCCATGGCGTTGACATGCACTTCCACGTTGTAGGAGTTCAGCAGATCCAGCAGCATGATCTTGTTGGCGGGGCATAGGCCCTCGACCTTGAGGATGCCGTCCATCATCTCGATGATAACGGGCGTCTTGCCTTCCTTTGCTAAATTGTAGGCGATTTCGCATCCGGTGAGCCCGCCGCCGATCACGGCGACCTTGCCGCCCACGGGTTTACGGCCGCGCAGGTAATCGATGGCCTCCACCGCGTTTTCTATTCCCTTCACCGGCAGTTTCTTCGCTTCCGCGCCGGTCGCCATAATGACCACGTCCGCGTTGAGCGCCTTGACGGATTCGGGCGAGGCCTCGGTATTCATATGCACGTCCACACCGGCGTCCCTGACGCGTTTTTTATACCACTCGATAAGCTGCTTGTCGGCTTCCTTGAAATCGGGCGCGGCGGCCGCGATGAACACGCCGCCCAGTTCGTCCGTCTTTTCGTAAAGCGAGACCTTGTGCCCGCGCTCGGCCGTGATGCGCGCGGCTTCCATGCCCGCGACGCCGCCGCCTATGACCGCCACCTTCTTCGGATGCCCGGTCTTTACGATGCGGAGCTCCTCCTCGCGGAACACGGCGGGGTTGACGGCGCAGGTCAGCGGCTGGCCGACAAATATCTTGGCAAGACATCCGTTGTGGCAGGCGATGCAGGGGCGGATATCCGCGATATCGCCTTTTTCCACCTTATTCACGTAATCCGGGTCGGCCAGGAACGCGCGGGCGATGCCGACGAAATCGAACCGGCCTTCCGAAACCAGCTTTGCGGCGAGATCCGGGTCGTCCAGCCTGCCGGCGCAGATGACGGGGATATCCACGAAGCGCTTGATGAACTCCGACTCGGGCACGTTGCATCCCTTGGGCATGTAGACCGGCGGATGCGGCCAGTACCAGGAATCGTACGAGCCGTTGTCGGCGTTGAGCGCGTCGCACCCCGCGGCCTCCAGCATGCGCGCCACGGCGGGGCTTTCCTCCAGGGAGCGGCCGAATTCCTTGTAAGCTTCGCCGGGCAGCGCGCCGGAATTGAAGCCCTTCATTTTGCTGGCGACACTATAACGGACGGTCACGACGAAATCCTCGCCGCATTCCTTTTTGACGCGGCGGATGATCTCGCAGGGGAAGCGCAGGCGGTTTTCCAGGTTCCCGCCGAATTCGTCGGTGCGGCTGTTGGTCGCCTCGATGGTGAACTGATCCATCAGGTACCCCTCGTGCACCGCATGGAGCTCAATGCCGTCAAACCCGGCTTCCTGCGCCATCTTGGCCGATTCGACAAAGCTGTGGATGTACTGGTACACCTCCTCGGTCGAGAGCGCGCGGTGCTTGATCTTGGGGTTCCAGACGTTGGGCAGGCCGTCGCTGGGCGCAACGAAGAAAACGTCGGGGTCCATGTTGTACTTCCTGAGCAGGTCGGGGTTTCCGGGGAATGTCCGGCCCGACCCGGCCGAAAGCTGCAGCATGATCTTGGCGCCGTATTTGTGCACCTCGCCGGTCATTTTCCTGGTCTGCATGAACGCGGCTTTCTGCTCGTGCAGCCAGTGCGGCGTTCCCATGGGCGCAACGATGGTAGCGCCCGTAAGCAGCAGGCCCACGCCTCCCTTTGCGCGCTCGATCAAATAGTCCGAGCCGGTTTTGTCATAGCTGCCGTCGTGGTTGAACACATGCGTCCCGCCCATGGAAACCATGACGAATCTGTTTTTCACTTCCATGCTGCCGATCTTCTTGGGGGTAAAAAGGATGTCGTATTTGCCCATGCCTGATTCCGCCTTTCTGATAGATGTAATAGATGTGTAC
>DATMXR010000248.1:0-7052 GCA_035561315.1 Feifaniaceae bacterium | reverse complement strand
GTTACATAATAGGAGGGTATTGTTTATGTGTGCGCAGTTTCGGGAGGATATGGCGGAGATTTTACTCGAGAACGACGTGATCCAGAAGCGCGTCCGGGAGTTGGCCGCCGAGATCTCCAAGGATTACGCGGGCAAGGAAGTTGTCCTTTTGTGCATTCTCAAGGGCGCCATCATGTTCTTTTCGGACCTTGCGCGCAACCTTGCCATACAGTGCCAGATGGATTTCATGTCCATTTCCAGCTACGGGGACGGCGAAAAGACTTCCGGCATCGTCCGCATCGCGAAGGATACGGATATGAGCATCACCGGCAAGCACGTCCTGATCGTGGAGGATATTATGGACAGCGGCCTGACGCTCAATTACCTGACGAACCTGCTGGAATCCCGCAATCCCGCCAGCATGCGCCTTGTCTGCCTGCTGGATAAGCCCGAGCGCAGGGAGTGCGACATCACGCCGGATTACTGCGGGTTCATCATCCCCAACAAGTTTGTGGTCGGGTTCGGGCTCGATTACATCGGCCGGTACAGGCACCTGCCCTATGTCGGCGTTTTGAAGCCCGAGGTTTATACGAAGTAGGGCTTTAACGCTTCAGGCGGCGTCCGGCATTTTGACGAGGCTCTTCCCGGGGGGCTTCGGGCGCAACGTAATTTCACAGGCTTGCCGCATTTTCGCTTCCTTTTGGGCCCGCGCCTGATTGAACAGCGGCGGGCGGTGTGATAAACTATTCAAATGGCGGCGGCGTGTGATACGCCCGTTGCAATGCAATTTATGGGAGCCGCGTCGCGGAAGTCCCAGGAGGATAGGGTAAGTGAGAAAAAATTTCCGAACCCCATTGATATATGTCATCATACTCATTGCCATCATACTCATGGCAACCAATCTCGATCCCTCGGGCGCTGCGCCCAAGGTGCTTGAGTACAGCGAGTTCATGCAGGCTGTCCGGGAGGGGAAGGTGGCCGCCGTACAGTCGGTCAACCGCGAGCTTGTCGGCATCTATGTGGGCAGCAGCTATACCAAGGACCAGCTTCCGAACCGGTCCGATTTTACGGTCGTCGTTCCGTCCGTAGAGGTGTTCACGCAGGAGATGGCGGTCCTCACCTCGCAATTGAAGCCGGAACTGTCCCCGGAAGAAGTGACCGTGCTGGATTACCCCTTCGATTATAACCCCAAGCTCCCGCCCGATCCGGGCTTTTTGGAGATGATACTGCCCTATATCATACTCTTTGGCGCTTTGGGCGTGTTCTACTATTTCATGATGCAGCAGCAGGGCGGCGGCAACAAGGTGATGAGCTTTGGCAAGTCCCGCGCGCGCGTGCAGACGGACGGGCAGAACAAGGTCACGTTTGACGATGTGGCGGGCGCCGACGAAGAGAAAGAGGAACTCAAGGAAGTCGTCGAGTTCATGCGCGATCCCAAGCGCTTCAACGAAATCGGCGCGCGCATCCCCAAGGGCGTGCTGCTCGTAGGCCCTCCGGGCACCGGAAAAACGCTGCTTGCCAAAGCCGTGGCGGGCGAGGCGAAAGCTCCGTTCTTCTCGATCTCCGGCTCGGATTTCGTGGAAATGTTCGTGGGCGTGGGCGCGTCGCGCGTGCGCGACCTCTTCAACACCGCCAAAAAGAGCACGCCCGCCGTGGTATTCATCGATGAAATCGACGCCGTGGGCCGCCAGCGCGGCGCGGGCATGGGCGGCGGGCACGACGAGCGCGAGCAGACGCTTAACCAGCTGCTTGTGGAAATGGACGGCTTTGCCGTAAACGAAGGCATTATCGTACTGGCCGCCACCAACCGGCCGGATATCCTGGATCCCGCGCTGCTGCGCCCCGGCAGGTTCGACAGGCAGATCACCGTCAATTACCCGGACGTCAAGGGACGCGAGGCGATACTCCGCGTGCATGCGCGCAACAAGCCGCTCGCGCCCGAAGTGGAGCTTTCCGTGCTCGCGAAGCGCACGCCCGGCTTCACGGGGGCGGACCTTGAGAACGTATTGAACGAGGCCGCCATATTGACGGCGCGCGCAAACAAAAAAACCATCGGCATGGAAGAGCTGGAGGAGGCCGTCACCCGCGTGGTGGTAGGCCCGGAAAAGAAGAGCCGCGTCATCACGGACGAAGACAAGCGCATCACCGCCGTGCATGAAACGGGGCACGCCATCGTGGCGCTAAAGCTCGAACACTGCGACCCCGTGCACGAGGTATCCATCATACCGCGCGGCATGGCGGCGGGCTATACCATGACCCTCCCCAAGGAGGATAAGACCCACGTCACCAAGAAAAAGCTGGAGGATCAGATCGCCATGATGCTGGGCGGCCGCGTTGCGGAAACCGTCCGCATGGGCGATATCAGCACCGGCGCGTACAACGATCTGCAGCGCGCCACCGAAACCGCGCGCAAGATGGTTGTGGAATACGGCATGACCGACGCGATCGGCCCCGTGTTCCTGGGCGGCCAGACGGAAGTGTTCATCGCCAAGGACTGGGGGCACCAGCGCAACTTCTCCGAGGAGGTCGCAAGCCGTATCGATACGGAGATACGCCGCATCATAGAAGAACAGTTCGAGCGTGCGCGCGCCTGTATCGAGGAAGACATCGCGGGACTGGACCGGGTGGCGGAAGCGTTGCTTGAGAAGGAGCGCATAGACGGCGATACGTTCGAGCGCATCTATAAAGGCGAAGCGCTTCCGGATACCGAAGTGCCCGAAAAGCCCGAAAAGGCTGAGGACGCCGCAGCGGGCGCGGAGAGCGAAAAAGCCGATATTGTGGATGATGTGCCGTAACGCGCATTTCCGGGGCGTACCCGGGAAGCGCAGCGGCACGGAACGAATATAAAAAAACCGGGCCGCCTGGCAAATATGCCGTGGGCGGCCTTTTTCGGGGGGAAGTATGCAGCTTCAGAACGGAATGACGGGCAGGGCGGAGCTGACGGTGACGCATGCCGATACCGCGCTTGCTTTAGGCAGCGGGCTTTTGCCCGTGCTTTCCACGCCGCGCCTTGTGGCGCTGATGGAACAGGCGGCCTGCGCCGCGGTGGAGGGGGCGATGGAACCGAATAAGACCACCGTCGGCGTTCGAATCGATATCCGGCACACCGCCGCCACGCCTTTAAACATGCGGGCGTGGGCCGAAGCGGAGCTTGTTGCGGTGGAAGGCCGCGCCCTGACGTTCCGCATCGAGGCGTTCGATGAGGCGGGCGGCATCGCCATCGCCGGCCATCAGCGCGTTGTCGTGGATTCGGAGCGGTTCATGAAAAAGGCAGAGGCGAAAGCGAAATGAGCCTGCGCATGGATCTGCACTGCCACAGCAGCTTTTCGGACGGCACCGCGGCGCCGCACGAAATTGTGCGCATGGCGGCGAAGGCGAATATCGGTATCCTGTCTCTGACGGATCACGATACCATCTCCGGCGTTGCGGACGCGGTGTCCGCCGGGAAGGAGCATGGCGTACTTGTGCTGCCCGGCATCGAAATGGACAATGAAAGCCCGTTCGAGCTTCATATTCTGGGCCTGGATATCGATCCTATGAACGAACCCCTGCGGGAGGCGCTTGCAGAAAGCAGGCGCAGGCGGAACAACCGCAACGTAAAGATTTTGGGTAAGCTCAAAGAGATTGGCTGCGACGTCCGGGAACGGGTGGAAGAGGTCTCGGGGGAGGGCACGCAGACGCGCATGCACATTGCCGTTGCCCTGCGGGACGCGGGCTATGCCGCAACCGTGACGGACGCGTTCCGGCAGTTTTTGAACGCCGGCGCGCCCGCTTATTACGTGGAGCGGCGGTATACGCCAAAAGAAGTGATTGCGCTTTTGCGCAATGCGAACGGCATTCCCGTGCTTGCGCACCCCTGCTATATCCGCCAGGACCCGCACCGGCTCATAGCGGAGCTCAAAGAGCTTGGACTTATGGGCGTCGAGGCGTATTATCCGGCCTCCACGCTGGGGCAGACCGCCGCGTTCGAGAGCTTGGCGGAACAGCACGGCCTTCTCGTGACCTGCGGCAGCGACTACCATGGCAAAAACAGGGAGGGAACGCCGCTTGGCTGCGCATGGCGCGATGTCCCCTGTTTAAGGCGTACGGCGGAGTTTTTTCAAGAAAGGCATAGCGAACGGGTAAACTATTAGAGGAACTTATTGTGCGTACCGTTTCACCGGTTGCCCGCGGGCCGCAATCCTGCTATAATACGCAGGGGCATGCGGGGCGCCGCGGTTTTAGGCGCTTTCGTCCGTATTCGGGCGTTTGATATACAGGGGAATATGTAGGTCCAGTAAAGAAAAGGGAGATTAGCCAAAATGTATTCAAGCGGGGGAACGATCAAGATATTCGCGGGGCGCACCGGCATTCCGTTTGCGAAGAAAATGTGCGCATATCTTGGTACGCAGGTTGGCGATTCGGAAACGATCGTATTTTCCGAGGGCAATACGTTCGTGCGGATCAACGAATCGATACGCGATAAGGACGTGTACATCGTGCAGCCCATCGGAAGGCAGCCCAACGACGAGTTTGTGGAGCTGCTGTTCTGGATCGACGCGTTCAGGCGCGCAAGCGCCAATTCCGTCACGGCCATCATTCCGTATTTCAGCTACGCGAAGGGCGATAAAAAGGACGAGCCCCGCGTGTCCATCCGCGCGCGCGTCTGCGCGGAAAGCATAGAGCTTGCGGGGGCGGACCGCGTCATCACCATGGACCTCCACAGCCCGCAGGTGCAGGGCTTCTTCAAAAACCCGGTGGATCACCTGTACGCGCAGCCGCTTCTGTGCGAATACGTCAGGCGCCTGGGCCTTGTGGACGACGATCTTGTCGTGGTCTCCCCGGACGCGGGCTTTGCAAAGCGCGCGCGCCAGTTTGCGAGCGAGCTTGGCTGCCCGGTCGCCATAGGCGACAAAATGCGCTCCGGCCATGACGAAAACGCCAAGGTGCTTGAGATCATCGGCGAGGTCAAGGGGAAGAACTGCTTGATCGTGGACGATTTCTCGATTTCCGGCGGCACGCTCATCGATATCGCGCTTGGCCTAAAGGACAAGGGCGCAAACCACATCTATGCGGCGCTTTCCCACAACGTGTTGAACGCCAGAGGCATACAGCGCATCGAGGAAAGCCCCATCGAGGTGCTGATCTCCACCGATACGGTCGAATGTCCGGAGGCGAAGAACTCCAAAAAGGTCAAGATCATTTCTGCCGCGCCCATGTTCGCGCAGTCCGTCAAGGTAATACACGACCGCGCGCCCATGAGCAGCCTCTTCAAGCGCGAGTTCACGCAGCGGATGCTGGATGAAAGCTTTTCCGAGCAGACCACGCTCTTGAAAGACTAAACTATTCAAAAACGTACTACGGCAAAGCGTCCATCAGGCGCTTTGCCGTTTTTGCGCTTTAGCCGGGATCGGGGATTGTTTTATACTCCGCCCGCAGGGTAAATAAAGAATACGGTGGACAGTTTCCATGAAAGGGGTGAGTCCCTTGTATGACAAAGGAACATCGATCTTACGGATGAAGGGGGGTGATTCCCTTGCAGGAACGTGAATTGGATACGATCGTTCATGGACGCGCCGCGGTGGATGGTGCGGGCGTACGGCTCACCCGGGTGCTCGCGCATAACGAAGTGAAGGCGTTCGATCCTTTCCTGATGCTGGATTCCTTTGACTCAACGGATCCGGAGGATTATGTAAAAGGGTTTCCCATGCATCCGCACAGGGGGATCGAAACCATCACCTATCTTATCGAAGGGGAAATAGAACATCGGGACAGCTTGGGGAACAAGGGCGTCATCGTTTCGGGCTCCAGCCAGTGGATGACGGCCGGAAGCGGTATTTTGCACCAGGAAATGCCGCAAAGGAGCAGCCGGATGCTTGGTTTCCAGCTTTGGCTCAACATGCGGAGCACGGAAAAAATGGATGAGCCGAAGTATTTTGATATCACGCCGGACAAAATTCCCGTCGTCCGGCAGGAAGGGTCCACCGTACGTATCGTGTCGGGTGCATATAAAGACGCCAAAGGCGTTGCCCCGCACCATCTCCAGGCGGCGATCTATGATGTGGAGCTTTCGCCCAATTCCATGGCGACCCTGCCGGCCAGGGCGGGGGAGGCCGCGTTTCTCTTCGTAATGGAAGGCGCTTTGTATGTGAATGGCGCGGCGATTGAAGAGAAGCGGGCGGCATTGTTCAAGGACGGCGATTGCGTGACGGTAACGGCCCGGGGCACGGGCGCACGTTTTGCGTTGTTCTGCGCGCCTAAGCTGCGCGAACCTGTGGCGTGGGGCGGGCCGATCGTCATGAACACGCAGCAGGAATTACGGGAAGTGTTTTTAGAACTGGAAAACGGGACGTTTATCAAGCACAAAGCGGTGCGATAAATTGCCCCTCATACAAAAAACAAAAATATCTCCCCGCGGAAGTCCGCGGGGAGATTTTTGCGCGGAGGGCCGCATTCGCTTTATTTCGCGCCGTTTCCCCACAGGATTTTCAACTTGTTCACAGCGGGGAAAGCCCGCGTCCTTGCATGGGGTTGAGGCTGTATGGTACAATTATTCAGGTAGTGACAAGGGAGGCTGTCCGCAGCGGGAGCGAGCGTGGCGGCCTTTTTAGCCAATATACGGATTGCCTTATTACCTGACTGTGGGAGGGATTGCCATGCGCGCTGTGGACTTGATCGGCAAAAAGCGGGACGGATACGCGCTCTCCGCCGAAGAGATCGATTTTCTGATACGGGGGTACGTCAAAAAAGAGATACCGGATTATCAGATGTCCGCGTTTTTAATGGCCGTCTGCTTTTCCGGAATGGACGCGCGGGAAACCGCGGACCTGACGCTTTCCATGATGCGCTCGGGCGACGTCGTGGATCTTTCGGATATTCCCGGCGTCAAGGCGGATAAGCACTCCACCGGCGGCGTGGGGGATACCACAACGCTCGTCGTGGCCCCGCTTGTCGCGGCGTGCGGCGGCAAGGTCGCCAAAATGTCCGGCCGGGGCTTAGGGCATACCGGCGGCACGCTCGATAAGCTCGAGAGCATTCCGGGCCTTAAAATCGAGCGGCCCATGGCGGAATTTAAAAAGCAGGTGCGGGAGATC
>DATMXR010000247.1:0-12069 GCA_035561315.1 Feifaniaceae bacterium | reverse complement strand
ACATTGTTCTGTTTTTTTCTCCAAAATACTGTCCGGGTCCCTTTAACGCCTTCCCCGGAACGAGCCGTATCGGCGTCCGCAGCGCGGCGGTCCCGGTCAAATATCCGCCATTTCAAAATGCCGCAAGGCAAAATAAAGGAGGAACGAAACATGAAGCGAGTGTTCACCCTGGCGCTGGTATTTGTATTGCTGTTTTCCTGTTTTGCATGCGCTCCCGCCCAGACGTCCTCTTCCGTCAAGGAAATCGCCTTCCTCCCCCCGGCCATGACAAGCCCGTTCTACGCAAGCTGTATCGACGGCGCAAAACCCATCGCGGACAAAGCCGGCTTTGAGCTGGTGGTGGTCGCGCCCGAATCCGAAAGCGACTACGCCGCGCAGATGCAGATCATGGAGGACATGATTACGCGCAAAGTCGCGGGAATCGCCGTTTGCGGCATCAACATCGACGCCCTTGTCGCGGGCGTGAAGAAGGCCAACGAGGCCGGTATCCCCGTCGTCATGTTCAACACGCTCACCGAGCTTGCGGGCGGCGAAGTATACGCGTATTCCGGCTATGACCAGTACAACGGCGGCGGAAAGATCGCGGACTGGGTCAGCGCGCAGACAGGCGGCAAGGCGAACGTCGCCATCATCGAGGGCCTGCCCTCCGATTTCACCACGCTGCGCATGGGCGGCTTTGTGGACCGCTGCGCGGAACAGTATCCGGATGTGAAGGTAGTCGCCACCCAGGCGGGCGACTGGGAACGCGAAAAGGGCATGAACGCCGCCGCGAACATGCTGCAGGCGCACCCCGAAATCAACGTGTTCTACGGCCTCTCCGATGAAATGGCGCTGGGCGCGGCCCAGGCCTGCAAGCAGGCCAACCGTGACGATATCATCTGCATCGGCCTCGACGGCAACCCCAACGCCAAGGAAGCCGTGAAGAACGGGGAACTGACCGCCACGCTCGACGTCGGCCCCGTCGCCATCGGCGCGAACGCGATCGACGCGCTGATCAAAGCCATCAACGGGCAGACGATCGACAGCAAGATCATCGAGGCGGAGACCACGGTCGTGGACAAAACCAACGTGGACCAGTTCCTGTAAACAGCGGGAAAATCTCTTTTGGGGCGCCCTGCCGAAAGGGCGCCTCAAAGGAAATTATACCGTCACGAGGAAAACTGCCCAAAGAAGCCGCCCATACCTGTTTGGGCGGCCGTAAAAGGGGGGATCGCATGTCTGCTTATCTGGAAATGCGGGACATCGTCAAGCGCTTTCCGGGCGTACTGGCGCTGGACCGCGTGAACCTGTCCGTCAACAGCGGCGAGGTGCACGTGCTGCTCGGAGAGAACGGCGCGGGCAAGTCCACGCTGATGAAAATACTCTCCGGCGCTTACGAAAAGGATCAGGGCGATATCCTGCTCGGCGGCAGGGCGGTGGAGATCCGCTCCTCCCGCCAGGCGCAGGAGCTCAAAATCAGCACGATCTACCAGGAACTCAACCTGATCCCGCAGCTTACGGTGGCGGAAAACATATTCCTTGGCCGCCCCATCATGAAAAACGGCGTGCAGGCGGACTGGAAACGGATGTACGAGGAGGCGCAGCGCATATTGGACGGCCTGGGCGTTGCGATCTCCTCCCGCAAATACGTAAGGGACCTTGGCATTGCGCACATGCAGATGGTGGAGGTGGCAAAGGCCCTCTCCATCAACTCCCGCGTCCTCATTATGGACGAACCCACGGCGCCGCTCACCGCAAAGGAGATTAAAACCCTGTTTTCCACCATGCGGCGGCTGAAAGGCGACGGCGTCGCCATCATCTACATTTCCCACCGCCTGGAGGAAGTGCTTGAAATCGGCGACCGCGCCACCATTCTGCGGGACGGAAAAAACGTGACGGTGGTGGATACCGCCTCGACCGATATCGATACGCTCATCCGCCACATGGTTGGGCGGGAACTCAAGGAGAAATTCCCCAAGGTCAAAGTGCCCCTGGGGGAGGAGCTTTTCCGCGTGGAGCATCTGTGCGCGGGCAAGCAGGTGCAGGACGTCTCCTTTTCCGTGCGCGCGGGGGAACTGTACGGGATTGCGGGGCTGGTCGGCGCGGGGCGCACGGAGACCGCGCGCGCCATATTCGGCATGGACAGAAAAACAAGCGGCAGCGTATATGTCGCGGGGAAACCCTGCGCCATACGCCGGCCTCTCGACGCCATACGCGCGGGCATCGGCTTTGCCACGGAGGACAGAAAATCCGAAGGCCTGACGCTGACGATGAACGTGGGTGAAAACATTACGCTCGCCTCCCTGAACCAATTCGGAAGCGGGCTGAAGCTCAGCCTGCGCAGGGAGAGGAAGGCCGTCGCCGGATATGTGGAAAAGCTCAACATCAAGACGCCTTCCCTCCTCCAGAAGGCGCGCAACCTTTCGGGCGGGAACCAGCAGAAGGTGGTGCTGGCGAAATGGCTGCTGAGCCGTTCCCGCGTCTTCCTGTTCGACGAGCCCACGCGCGGCATCGACGTGGGCGCAAAGATCGAAGTGTACAACATCATGACCGAGCTTGTTTCAAACGGCGCGGCGGTGGTGCTGATCTCCTCCGAGCTTCCCGAGCTTTTGGGCATGTGCGACCGCATCGCCGTCATGTGCCAGGGACGCATCGGCGGCATACTCGAAAACGGCAGGGATACGGTCTCCCAGGAGCTGATCCTGCAATACGCGACGGGCGGCGCGCGCAGCGGGCAGCCCGCGCCGCAAGCCATATAGAAAGGATGGATGGCCTTTGCCGAAAAAAGGATGGGGCAGGCTTTTTGCCGGAAACAGCATCGCGGGGATACTTGTCGCTTTCCTCGCGCTCTGCGTCGCGATGTCCCTTGCTTCGAACGTATTCCTGCAGGTAAGCAATTTTCTCAACATCTTCCAGCAGGTATCCATCAACTTCACCATCGCGGTCGGCATGACGTTCGTCATTATTTCCGGCGGGATCGATCTTTCCGTCGGCTCCAACGTGGCGCTTACCGGCCTCATCATGGCGGTGCTGATGAAAAACTACGGGGTCGGCGTCGGCCCCACGATACTCATCGGCCTGGTCTGCGCGGGGCTTATAGGCCTTGTAAACGGCGCGCTGATCGCCTACCTGGACCTGCCCCCGTTTATCGCCACGCTCGGCACCATGTCCATCGCGCGCGGGGCGGCCTACACCATTACGGGCGGGCAGCCGGTTTATACGCTGCCGGCCGCTTTCCTGAACATTTCAAGCCGCATCGCGGGCGTTCCGCTCTACGCCATACTCGTCATGGCCGCCGTGTTTTTGCTGGGCTGGTATATTCTGAAGTATACGCGCCTGGGCCGTTATACCTACGCCATAGGCGGCAACGAAAGCTGTGCGAAGCTTTCCGGCATCAGCCTGAGCTCCGTCAAATGCCGGGTCTATTCCATCAGCGGCATCTGCTGCGGCGTGGCCGCTTTGCTGCTGACCTCCCGCCTTGATTCCGCCGTGCCCACCAACGCGGAAGGCCAGGAAATGGACGCCATCGCCGCCGTCGTCATCGGCGGCACCAGCATGAAGGGCGGCGAAGGCAGCCTGTGGGGCACCGTGATCGGCGTGCTGATTATCGGCGTCATCGCAAACGGGCTCAACCTCCTGGGCGTGCCGCAGGGCGCGCAGCGCATGGTGAAGGGCCTGATCATCGTCATTGCGGTGGTCATAGACGTGTTCCGCAGAAAGCGCGCCGAAAGCGCCGGATAAGCCTCATTTCCAGACTGCGGCGGGCGTGGTATACTGGTGATGCATATCATACCAGCCATGTCTTTTTGGAAAGGAGCGTCACATGCCATATATCGGTTTGGATGTGGGAACGTCCGGCTGTAAAGCCTCTGTCGTGGACCATACCGGCGCGGTGCTCGCGTTTGCGCATGAGGAATACGCGCCCGCCTCCCCGAAACCCGGCTATATTGAAATCAGTGCGCGGGCCGTCTGGGCGGCCGTAAAATCCGTACTTCACCGCGCCGCGCGCCCGGATATTACGGCGCTTGCCATCGCCTCCTTCGGCGAGGCCGCCATTCTTCTCGACGCGCGGGACAACGTGCTCTCCAACAGCATCTATTATTCCGACGTGCGCGGAAGCGAGGAGGTAAACGATATCCTCGCGGCCCTGCCCCCCGGGCGCGCGCAGGCTGTCACCGGCACCGCCGCAAACCCCATGTATACGGCGAACAAGCTCCTGTGGATCAAAAAGCACCAGCCGGAGCTGCTGGTTGCCGCCCGCCATATCATGCTGTTCGGGGATTATATCGGCTTTCTGCTGACCGGGGAGCGGGCGATCGATTACTCGCTCGCCTCGCGCACCATGCTCTTCGACGTCATGCGGGGGCGCTGGTCGGACGAGGTCGCCTCCGCGCTCGGCCTTTCCATTGAAGGATTCTCTGCGCCCGTGCGCGCGGGAACGCGCATAGGCAAATTGCTTCCCGATATCGCCCTGGAGCTGGGGCTTGGCCCGGATGTGACCGTCGTCGCTGGCGGGCACGACCAGATGCTCGCGGCGCTGGGCGGCGGGGTGGTTACGCGCGGGGATTCGGTGGACGGCATGGGATCGAGCGAATGTATCTCTTTGATGATCCACGGGCGAGACGTCGCGCCGGAAATGGCAGACTATAATTTTTGCAACGAGCCGTACGTGTTCGAGGACAGCTTTCTGACGCTTGCCTTCAACGCCTCCTCGGGCACAAGCATCCGCTGGTACAAGGAATGCTTTGAAAAAGAGCGCGCGCGGTACGCCAAAGAAAGCGGAAAAAGCTTATACGCGCTGATGGAGGCGGAGTGCCCGGAAGGCCCCACCGATCTGTTCTTTCTGCCGCATGTGGGCGGTTCCGGCACGCCGCATATCGATTCCACCCTGGGCGGCGCTTTTCTGGGCCTTACCGTCGCCACCGGGCGCGGGGACTGCTACAAGGCGGTGCTGGAGGGCATCTGTTACGAAATGCAGTATAATGCGGAGCTGCTGCGCTCCTGCGGCCTCCCGGTCAACGAGATTACCGCGGTGGGCGGCAGCACGCAGTCGAGGCTCCTGATGCAGATCAAGGCGGATATCATGGACCGCCCCGTCCACACGCTGGAGGTCAACGAAACGGGCACCATGGGGCTTGCGCTCCTTTGCGCGTACGCGCTCAGGGATATCCCGGATTTGGCCTCCGCCGCAAAAAACGCCGCCCGCCGCAGGGAAACGTTTTACCCCGATCCGGCGCGCGCGGCGGTCTATGGCGAGCGCATGCGGCAGTACCGGCGCATATATCCCGCAATCAAATCCGTCTGGCATACGGAAAACTAAGACAATTAGGAGGACAACCATGGCCAAGCTTACATTCGCACTCTATTTCGGCAACCGCGGTTTTTTCCCGGGAGAGCTTATCGCCTCCGCGCGGGAGGAAGTGCGCGCGGCGGTTCATGCCCTGGGCTTTGAAACCATCGAGATGGACCCAACCCTTACCCGCTTCGGCGCGGTGGAGACCCTGGCGGAGGGCAGGATCTACGCCAATTTCTTGAATGAAAACCGGGGCAGGTTTGACGGCGTGATACTTTCCCTGCCCAATTTCGGGGACGAAAACGGCGCGTCAAACGCCCTGAAGGACGCGAACGTGCCGATCTTATTGCAGGCTTATCCGGACGAGATCGGCAAAATGGATTTCGCGAGCAGGCGCGATTCGTTCTGCGGCAAGCTTTCCATTGCGGATGTGTTCCGGCAGGCGGATATTCCGTTTACGGCGCTCACGCCGCACGTCTGCCACCCGAAAAGCGGCGCGTTCCGGCATCAGCTCGTGACATTCGCCCAGGTCTGCAACATCGTAAAAACGCTGCGCAGCGTGAACGTGGGCGCGATCGGCGCGCGCACCACGGCCTTTAAAACCATACGCTTTGACGAGCTTGCTTTGCAGCGGTACGGCATCAATACGGAAACGCTGGATTTAACGCAGCTCTTCGCCCAGATGCGGGCGGTGGATGAAACAAGCGCCGCTTTCAAGGCCGCGCGGGAAAAAATAGAGAACGCCGCGGATACCGGCGCCGTGCCGAGGGAGCAGCTCGACAACCAGGCCCGACTGTATGTGGCGCTCAAGGAGATCGCGGCGCATTACGACCTGAAAGCCATCGGCATCAGGTGCTGGAACGAGCTGCAGGACGCGTTCCGCATCGCGCCCTGCCAGGTGATGGGCCTGTTCCATGACGACGAGGATCTTCCCATCGCGTGCGAAATGGACGTGTGCAACGCCATCGCCATGCTGGCCCTGCAGGCGGCCTCGGACCTCCCGCCCGTCTGCATGGACTGGAACAACAACTACGGCGACGACCCGGATAAATGTATCCTGTTCCATTGCGGCTCCGTCGCGCCTTCTCTTATGACAAAAAAGGGCTACACCATTTCCCACAAGATGCTCGACAAGGGCAAGGAGGAGTTGGGCGGCGTGGCCTGGGGCTGCAACCAGGGCAGAGTTAGACCTAGCCCCATGACGTATTTGAGCGCAAAGACCGAGGACGGCAGGCTGATGTTCTACGTGGGCGAGGGCCGCATGACGGACGACCCTATCGAGGACGCGTTCTTCGGCTGCGCGGGCGTGGCGGAAATCCCGCACCTGCAGGACGTTTTAAAAGGCATCTGCCAGGAGGGCTTCAGGCACCATGTCAGCCTGACGCTCGCCAATGTGGAGGAGGCCGTCCGCGAGGCGTTCGAGACGTATCTCGGGTATGATATCGTGGAACTGGTGTAGCTTAATCAGCCGGGTTACTATTACAAAGGACTGTCGCATTTGGCCAATGAAGCCTCCCTCTGATGAGGGAGGCGGCACGGCGTAGCCGTGACGGGGGGAGAGAGTTCTAAATTTGCAGCATCGACATGAACCGAATCTTTTACGGCGTTTACGAAATGATTTATTGCGGTAAAAGGGTCTCTCCCTCAGTCGGCTTCGCCTCCAGCTCCCTTATCAGAGGGAACCCGATACGCTTTTATGGCAATCAACAAAAAATAGGGGAGTGCCGCTTTTCGCTGCGACACCCCCCTATTTTTTAGGGACGCTTTTATTTTTGCCTGCTCCTCTTTATTCTCCGTCCCCACCGATGGCGCCCAAAGCCAGATACGCGCATTCCGCGTCCGTCAGGGAAACCGCAAGCGCCGCCGTGTTCCTTTCTACATGTGCGGGCGTGCTGGCCGTAACGATGGGGAACACCCTGAGCTTCTGATGCAGCAGCCACGCGATGGCGATATCCGCCACCGCGCAGCCTTTTTGCGCCGCAAGTTCTTCCGCGCGAACTAAACGCCCGTAATTGATATCCGCATGGTAGCCGTACACGGCGTCCCGGTTGAGAATTTCCCCGGCCCGGTCCCAGTCCGCGCTTTTGAGTTTGCCGGAAAGTATGCCGTGCCCCAGGCTGGAATACGCGAAGATCGGCATGCCCTGCGCCAGGTACCACGCGCGCTCCGCGCCTTGTTCCGGTGCGGAAATGCCGACGCAGCCTCCGCTGCCGCCCCAGGGGTCCCGCACCATGACGGCAAGGCCGAACTGCGGGCTGCTTGCCGCAAACGGGAAAAGCCCGTGGGCCGCGGCGTACGCGTTCGCCTCCGCGATGCGCGCCGCGGTCCAGTTGGAGCCGCCGTACAGGCCGATCTTGCCCTCCTCCCGGCAAGCGTGGAGAGCCTCCACGATGGGGCCGACCTCCGCGCTGGGATCGTCGCGGTGCAGGAAGTAGAGGTCGATGCGGTCCGTCTGCAGGTGTTCGAGGGATTGGGTTATATCCTCTTTGACATCTTTGGGCGTTACGCGGTCCATCCCGTTATACGGATGCGCGCCTTTGGTGATGAGTATGATTTTGTTGCGCATGCCGCGGCTTTTGACCCAGCGCCCCAGCACGCCTTCGCTGCCCTGGTAGTCCTTCGCCGTATCGAATGCGTTGATGCCCGCTTCAAAAGCGGCGTCCAATGCCTCCCCCGCGTCCTCGCCTCGCCGCATGGCGGGGGACGCGCAGCCGAAAATCATGCGCGATACGGGGTGGGGCATGCCTTTTACTTCAGCATATTGCATGAATTTGTTCCTTTCGAAGGTCTCTCCCTCAATCGGCAAAGCCTCCAGCTCCCCCGTCAGAGGGGGTCAAATAATCTTTCACGGTAATCAGTAAAAGTATGAGGGTATCACGCTTTTTGAGCCGCGACACCCCCATTTACGTTTTCTTATTGTACCCCGCGCATTATCCCCGCCCAAGCGCGATGCCTAAGATGAGCGCCAGCAGCAGCAGCCCTATGATCGCAACGATCACCAGATCCATGCCGCGCCTGGATATTTTGATTTTGTCGTAGAGCCTGTAGCGCTTTGTCTGCGGAGGTTCGCTGGCAACGACTGTCTGCCCGTCCGGCAGCTTGATCGGCTTGCTGTCCATATTTTATGCTTCCGTTACTTCTTGGCCAGGTACTTGCGCACGTCGATAGCCACGGCCAGTATGATGATGAGTCCCTTGATGATGTACTGCAGGTACGCGTTGATGCCCAGGAAGTAGAGGCTGTAGTTGATGGCCTGCAGTATGATGCTGCCCATCACCACGCCCGGTATGTTGCCCACGCCGCCCGAGAAGGACACGCCGCCAATGACGCACGCGGAGATGGCGTCCAGCTCATAGTTGATGCCCGTGTTCGCCCCTACGGACTGCACGCGCGCGGCTTCCAGGAACGCCGCGATGCCGTAAAGCACGCCCGCCATGAGGTACACCAGCATGATGGTCTTTGCGACGTTCACGCCGGAGACCGCCGCGGCCTCCTCGTTCCCGCCCACCGCGAACATGTTCTTGCCCAGCGTCGTCTTGTTCCAGATAAAGTACATGATGGCGGCGAGTATCAGAAAGTAGAATATCACGTATGGAATTTTGATGGTATCTGAAATTTTCAGGGTGCTGTTCACGATATCCAGAAACGGTTTTTCGAACGTGGAGAGCGCCTGCGCCGAGCCGGAGGGCTGCGACTCGATATAGATACACGTCGTGCCGTAGGCGATGAGCTGCGTGCCCAAAGTGATGATGAACGCGTGCAGGTGCAGCTTCGCCACGCCGAAACCGTTGATGAGGCTGAATATCACCGCCACCAGAATGGACAGCGCGAAGGGTATCCACAGGCTGACGGGCTCCGTGATCTGCGGGTACATCCTGGAGGCGTATTCCGTGGACTGCACCAGCGACGCCGTTACCGCTGCGGAAAGCCCGAGCACGCGGCCTATGGAAAGGTCCGTGCCCGCCAGTACGATAAGCCCCGCGCAGCCCAGCGCCAGGATACCCTTGGTGGAGGCCTGCTTCAAAATGTTGATGAAGTTGGAGATTGTAAAGAATTTGGGCTCTATGAGAATGACCGCCAGGATAATGACGCCCAATATGAAGTAGAGCGCGTTGTTGAGCAGGAATTCGCCGATCTTTCTGCGGTTGACTTTTGCCTTTTCCATACTGTTGCCCCCGGTTCCCTAAACGTATTTTGCTGCAAGGCGCATGATGGTTTCCTGTTCGCCCTCTACCGCGCCAAAGTCTTTTCCCCGCTCCACAATGCCGCTCATGCGGCCGTTGCTCATGACGAGGATACGGTCGCATATGCCCAAAAGCTCCGGCATTTCGGAGGAGACCATGATTACGCCCTTGCCGTCCTTTGCAAGGTCCAGTATCAGCTGGTATATTTCATATTTTGCGCCCACGTCTATGCCGCGGGTGGGTTCGTCCAGCAGCAGCACATCGGGGTTTGTGAGTAACCAGCGGCCTATGATGACCTTTTGCTGGTTGCCGCCCGACAGATACTTGATATGCGTCTTGTGCCCCGGCGTCTTTACCTTGAGGCTGTCCACCACCCATGCCGTATCCTTAGACATGCGCCTGCCGTTCAAAAATCCCGCTTTCGCGTAGGCGCGCACGTTGGCGATGACGGAATTGAAGAGGATGTTCATTTCCGGGAACAGGCCCGTCGCGCGGCGCTCTTCCGTGATGAGCGCGAAGCCGTTTTTGATGGCGGCCCGGGAGCTTGTGTTGTGTATGGGCCTGCCGCGCAGCAGCAGCTCGCCCCCGCCCAGCGTGTTCACGCCGAACAGCGTGCCTAAGAGCTCCGTCCTGCGGGAGCCGACAAGGCCGGATATGCCGAGCACCTCGCCCTCTCTTAACGTAAAGCTCACGTCCGAGCAGGCGGGCGCGTACCTGCCGGAGATATTTTTCGCCTCCAGCAGCACCTCGCCGGGCGTGTTGACCTTGGGCGGGAAGCGGTGCTCCATATCGCGGTTGACCATCAGCTTTATGATCTCGTCCGTGCTCAGCTCCGAAGCCGGGCGGGTCGCCACCCACTGGCCGTCCCGCATGATGGTGACCTCGGAGCAGATGCGCAGGATTTCGTCTATTCTATGGGAGATGTAGATGATGCCTACATTTTTTTCGCACAGTTTCCTGAGTATCCGGAACAGGTGCTCCACCTCGTCGTCGGTAAGGGACGAGGTCGGTTCGTCCAGCACCAGCACCCTGGCGTTGTAGGAAACCGCCTTGGCGATCTCCACCATCTGCCTTTTGGATACCGAAAGGGTATGGATCATGACCCTGGGGTTGACGTCGATCTCCAATTCCTCGAATATCTTCCTCGTTTCATTGTACATGGCCTTGTGGTCCACCACGCCATGCTTTCCGGGGAAGCGCCCCAGCCACATGTTTTCCATGACGTTGCGCCGGAGCACCTGGTTGAGTTCCTGGTGCACCATGGCCACGCCGTTGTCGAGCGCATCCCGCGGGTTAATGAAATGGACGGGCTTCCCCTCCATTTTGATGGTTCCGGCGTCCTTCTTATAAATGCCAAAAAGGCACTTCATCAAAGTGCTCTTCCCCGCGCCGTTCTCCCCCATCAGCGCGTGCACCGTGCCGCCCCTTAGCTGGAGCCGCGCGCAATCGAGCGCCTTTACGCCGGGAAAGGACTTTTCGATATCCGTCATTTCAAGCAAGTAGGTTTCTTCCATGCTCAATCTTTCACCAGCTTCCTCGTTGAAAAGGAGAGGCGTCCCGCCGGACGCTTCCATGGCGGAACGCCTCCCGTGGTTGGGTACCGTTCGATATTGCCGCCCCGTTATTCCGTGATCTTGGCGTACGGGATACGGATGGAGTAACCGTCGGCCGCGATCTGGTAGCCGGTGCCTTCGAGCCAATCCTTGCCGAGCGCCTTGTTGACCGCGAGCGTGACGCAGGCCTTGCCCATGGCGTCGCCGTCCTGCTGCACGGTAGCCGTCATCTTGCCGGCCTTGATGGATTCAAGCGCCGCGTCCACCGCGTCCACGCCGATAACCACGATGCTCGGGTCGCCCTCCGCGCCGGTGTTATAGCCGACCGCGTTGAGCGCCGCGATCGCGCCCAGGCCCATCATGTCGTTGTTGGCGAATATGACCTCGATCTGGTCGCCAAAGCTCGCGAATGCCGCCGTCATGGCGTCCTGCGCCTGCGCCTGGTCCCAGTTGCACACATAGGTCTCGCCCAGCTGCTCGAGCTGGAGGCCGTTCTTTTCGGCCGTTTCTACGGAGTACTGCGAGCGGGCGATGGCTTCCGGGTTGTTGGGCTCGCCCATGAACATGATGTACTGGAGCTTGCCGTCGCCGTTTTTGTCTATGGAGGCGTCGGCCTTGTAGAGGTCCGCGAGTATCTCGCCCTGCATATCCCCCGCTTCACGGGGCGTGGTGCCGATGAATATGGAGCCGGGGTCCTTTATAACGGACTGGATGGTGCTTTCCACGGGCTCCTTGTTGTAGAACAGGTACGGTACGCCCGCGTCCGTGGCTTTGTCAACCAGGCTCTGGCCGGAAGCGACTTCCGCCAGGTTGATGATAACAAAGTCCGGCTGGGAAGCGAACATGATGTCCGCCTGGTCGTTCTGGGTCGCCATGCTGTCGTTGGCGTCCTGCATTTCCAGGTTGATCTTGATGCCGAGTGTGCTGCCGATTTCCTCGGCGTACTTGGTCATAGCGGTGCGGACCGTGGAGCCGTAAGCATCGTCGAATTTCCATACGAGCACGCCGATGTCCAGCTCCTTCGGGGCTTCTGCGGGCGCCTGCGGCTGTTCTGCGGGGG
>DATMXR010000246.1:0-18775 GCA_035561315.1 Feifaniaceae bacterium | reverse complement strand
CGCGCACATAGCGCAGACCTACGCCCGGCGTCGCCTCCAGCGCGGCAAAATCCGTGAAGTTAGAGATGCGCGGCAGGCGTATGACCGCGATATCCAATACCGCACCGGCCTGCTTTCGGGTAAAGCGTTCGGAAAGGCTGTCCTCATCGTCGATATCCACATCGAGGTACGGCAGCACGCCCGTCACGGGCTTATGGGTAAGGCCCTCAAGCATCGTAAGGCCGTCGCCCAGGAGCGTCACGTCCCCACGGAATCTGTTGATGATTGTCGCCTTCACGATATCCCGTCCCTCTTCGTCAAGGAGCGCGATCGTGCCATAAAGCTGCGCGAACACGCCTCCGCGGTCGATATCGCCCACGAGCAGGACGGGAGCCTTGGCGAGCTTCGCCATGCCCATGTTGACAAAATCGCCCTGCTTCAAATTGATCTCGGCGGGGCTGCCCGCGCCCTCGAGCACGATGATGTCGTTTTCGGCGGCGAGAGAGGAATACGCCGCCATGATATCCGGCACAAGCGTTTGCTTCATGGCGTAATATTCGCGCGCGCTCATATTGCCGCGCACCTCGCCGTTGACGATCACCTGCGAGCCCATGTTGGTGACGGGCTTCAATAAAACCGGGTTCATGCGCACGCTCGGCTCCGCGCCCGCCGCCTCCGCCTGCACCGCCTGCGCGCGGCCCATTTCGAGGCCCTCCCTGGTGATAAAGGAGTTGAGCGCCATGTTCTGGCTTTTGAAGGGCGCTACGCGGTAGCCGTCCTGCCTGAACACGCGGCACAGCCCCGCGCAAAGAAGGCTCTTGCCCGCGTTGGACATCGTTCCCTGCACCATGATGGCTTTAGCCATGAAGTACCTCCCTAAGGGCTTGAAGAAGCTCCCCGTTTTTCTCGCGGGTCTTGAGCCCGATGCGGATAAACCGCTCGTTCAGTCCCGTGAAATTGGCGCAGTTCCGCACGAGGATGCCGCGCTTTTTCAGCGGCCCGTACAGCGGCACGGGGCTTTTGAGCAATAGGAAATTCGCGTCGGCTGGAAATACCGTGAAGCCCAAAGCCGTGAGATTTTCGCGCATGTATGCGCGCTCTCCCTGTATAAGGTCCCGCGTCCGCTCCGCCCATGCTGGTTCTTCGAGCGCCCCGAGGCCTGCCGCCTGCGCCGCCGCGGAAACGCTCCACTCCGCTCCAAACGCGGCGATGCGGGAAAGCAGCGCCGTGTCCGCACACGAAAGGTACCCCAGTCTCAGCCCCGCGAGCGCGTAGAGCTTGGTAAAAGCGTTGAGTATGAGAAGGTTCGGAAATTCTTTGAGCAGCGGAACCATGGACGGCCCGTCCGTAAATTCAAGGAAGCATTCGTCCACCACAAGAAACGTGCCGTTTTTCGCGCAGGCCGCAGCGGTGCGGCGGAGCAGATCGAACGGCGCCAGCCTGCCCGTTGGGTTGTTGGGGTTGCACAAAAAGAACAGTTCCACGTCCGGCGCGAGCGCTTCAAGAATACCGTCCGTCAGCGCGAAGACATCCGCTTCTTTCAGGCGGTATTCCACCATTTCGCCGCCGAACAGCTTTACAGGCCGCTCGTATTCCGAAAAAGTGGGCGCAAGAGTCAGCGCCTTTTTTGGTTTCAGGCAGGTGCAGACGCGGAATATCATATCCGCCGCGCCGTTGCCGCAGAGTATCATATCTGGCGCTATGCCGTGTTTTTTGGCGAGGGCCTGGCGCAAAGCGCGGCATTGCGGATCGGGGTAGCGGGAAAGCGCGTCCGCCGTGGCGAAGAGCGCCCGCTTCGCCGCCTCGGGCATGCCGAGCGGGTTCACATTGGCGGAAAAATCCAGGCGTATTTCCGCGTTTGTGTAAATATCGCCGCCATGCTCATAACGCAGCATATAGGCACCCCCTTACAGCAAGCGCAAGGAAAAACATCAGGACCGAGGCCGCGTAAAGGAGCCTGTGCGACAAAAGAATATCCCTGGGCCCGATGGGCTTTAGATCGTCGCCGATGTATGGCTTTTCATGGAGCTTGCCGAAATAACAGGCGTTTCCGGCAAGGCGCACATTAAGGGCGCCCGCCATGACAGCCTCCGTCTGCGCGGAGTTGGGGCTTGCGTGCTTGCGGCGGTCGCGCTTCCAGATGCGGCGCGCGCTTTTCGCGTCCAGGCCGCAGGGCCGCGCCATGGCGATCATAAGGAGCGCGCTCAGGCGCGAGGGGAGAAAATTCATCACATCGTCGAGCTTCGCCGCAAAGCGGCCGAACTCCATATATCGTTCGTTTTTATAGCCGATCATGGAATCCATGGTGTTGACGGCCTTGTAAAACATACCGAACGCCGCCCCGCCGAGCGCGAGGCATAAGAGCGGCGCGATCACGCCGTCCGAGGCGTTTTCCGCCACGGTCTCTACGGCGGCGCGCGTTACGCCCGCCTCATCCAGAGCCGCCGTATCGCGCCCAACGATCATGGAAACCGCCTTGCGCGCGGCGGGAAGATCGTTTTTTATAAGCGCCTCGTACACTTTCCGGCTTTCGGCCCGCAGGCTCTTCAGGGCAATGAGCTGCCAGCACAAAAGCGTCTCCAAGGAAAAATACGCCCAGGGCGACAGCCGCCACGCCGCATAGAGAAGCGCCGCGGGCAGCGCCGTGCAGATAAGTAAAACAAGCAATACGAGCAGCGCGCCGCCGAGACGTTTGTTTTCCATGGGGTAAAATGCCTTTTCCAAAGCGGCAATCAGCCCGCCGATGCCGCGTACGATATGCGGCCAGCCCTGCGGATCACCCAAGAGTAGGTCGAGGATGAAACCCGCGCACAGGGCGAGCGTGGAAAGGGCTACGAGCATAGGGAGCCTCCCTCTATCGCAAGCGCGCCGTTAGCGAACGCACAGCGCACGAACCCGCAATTTTTGATGTGACAGTCATAAAACGCGCGCTTGGGCACGGCATAAGCCTCCAATACCGCCATGATGCAGCCGCCGTGGGCGACGAACGCCGCGAAACCGTTTTCGTCTACTTCCTCCATGGATTCAAGAAAAGCATTGCGGCAGCGTATCTTGAAATCCTCCACGCGTTCGCCGCCTGGGATAGGGCCGGTGCAGCCTGTTTCGAGCCACGAGCCGTATTCCGCGCTATTTTCAAGCTCCGCCGCCGTCCTGCCCTCGAAGATGCCGAAATCGCACTCCCGAAGCCCTTGCACGATAGTAAAGGCCGTTTCCGGAAACAGGATCGATGCCGTTTGTTTGCAGCGAATGTACGGGCTTGTGAAAACATGTTCGAACGCAGGAAGCCCCACAGCTTTCAGCGCTGCCGCCTGCAATTTGCCTTCCTCGGAAAGCGGCTCGTCCGTCCTGCCGATATAGCGTTTTTCTTTGTTGCCTGCCGTCATGCCATGGCGGACAAGATAGACTGTCTTCATACAAGCCCTCCGATCCACGCGCCCAATAGCAGCGCAAGCTCAGAGGTTTGCAGGAAAAAGCCCGTGGTATCGCCCGTAACGCCGCCGAATTCCTTTATCGCCATAGCGCGGTATGCAAAAAACGTGAGAAGCGCAAAGCCCGCCGCGAAACCGCCGGCGGCAGGCGAAGCCCATACCATGCCGCCCATAGCAAGGAGCGCGACCGCGGCCATAGCGATGCTAACGACGCGCTTGTGCGCATGCCCGGTGAAGGCGCAGAGCATGCCTTCCTTGCGCGCGTTTGGAAGCGTTACCGCGCCCAGCACAGCCAAAGCCCGCGAAAGAACGAAGCCGAAGCATACGATAAGAAGCCCCTCCGTTTGAAAAAGCGCGTGATACAGCCCGAAGCTCAAAACAAGATACACGCCGCAGTAAACGACGGCGAACGCGCCCGTGTGCGGGTCCTTCAGTATGGCAAGCTTTTTTTCGCGCTCCCGGTGCGAGGCGAGCGCGTCCACCGTGTCCATAAACCCGTCCATGTGGATGCCGCCCGTAAGAAGTATCGGGAGCGCCGCCGCAACGGCGGCGAACAGGATGCCGTCCACGGCAAGCGCCTTTGCCGCCCGCGCCCAAAGATAGAGCGCCGCGCCGATTATAAGCCCCACCAGCGGCAAAAAGCAGATGGAAAAGCGCATGTTTTTTTCGTTCCAGTCAAAGCGCGGCGCGGGCAGGACGCTGTATGTGCTGATCGCGATCCACATCGGTTCAAAAAAGCGCATCGTCTTCTCCTTTTTTCAGCTGCGGGACCCCATCCCGCAGTTCCACCACGGTATCGGCCAAGCCGAAAAGCGCGGCATTGAGCGCGTTCAGCGCCTCGATATAGCCGCGCGTTTCCCCATCATAGGCCGATGCGTCCAAGCCGCCGATCGTCACCGCGACGAGAACGCGGCAGCGTTTCTGAAGTTCCGTAATATCTGCAAGCACCTCCGTCTCCGTGCCGCCGCGCCCGAATATGCGGTTGCCGAGCAGGTTCGATACGTCCTCAAGCAGCACCGCCGCGCCGGGTGGGATAGCGGCGCCGCCGACAGCATACGGAAGCTCGAGCGTTGTAAAGCCCATGCCCTCCCGCTGGCGCAGGTGCTTCTCTACCCGCGCGGCACCCGCCGCCCCGTGGGAGATCATAGTGGCGATATAATAGCGCGTACCGCCCGCGCGGCAGACGAGGCTTTCCGCGTAAGCGCTTTTGCCGCTGCCGTTTTCTCCCATGATAAGGGTCAGCACGGCTGCCTCTTGTACGCGTCCACCTTGATATCCGCAAACGTGGCCGCGTTGTGGTATACCGCCGCCGCCATATCGAGGAGCGGGAACAGGGCCGCAGCGCCCGTGCCCTCGCCAAGCCGCAATTCCGCATGGAGAATGGGCTCCATATCGAGCGCCTTGCAAATGAGCCGCGCGGCGGGCTCGGCGCTGATATGGGAAGGGATGATGTACCCCCGCACCGCCGCATTGAGCCTCACGGCGGCAAGCGCTGCCACGGCGGAGATCACGCCGTCCATCACGATGGGCACACGGTACAAGGCGCCGCCCAAGTATGCGCCCGCCATGGCCGCGATATCGAGGCCGCCCACCTTTATGAGCACATCGATGGGGTCGCTTGCGTCGGGCGCGTTCACACGGATGGCCTCCGCGATTGCGGCGCGCTTGCGCAAAAGCCCTTCGTCGTCGAGCCCCGCGCCGCGCCCCGTGACCGTTTCCACGGGGACACCAAGCAGGACGCTCGCCATGGCGCTCGCGGTGGTGGTGTTTCCGATTCCCGTTTCGCCCGTGGCGATCAGCTTATAGCCCTGCTCTTTTTTCTCTTTGACCAATGCTATGCCAAGGTCGATGGCCTTTATGGCTGTTTCACGCGCCATGGCGGGGCCGCGGGAAATATCCGCCGTGCCGTGCATCAGCTTTCGGGGCAAAAGGCCGTGTACGGTGTCCGCCATGCCCACGTCCACGGGGAATACCTCCGCGCCGCAGGCTTTTGCCATAACGCATACGCCCGATCTTCCGTTTGCGAGCATCCGCGCGATGGCGGAAGTGACCTCCTGCCCGCTTTGCGATACCCCCCGCGCCGTTACGCCGTTGTCCGCACAAAACACCAGGACGCATTTTTTCGTGATATCGATCTCCGCGCTGCCGTAAACGGCGGAGATTTGCGCGAGCAAGGTCTCGAGCTTCCCGAGGCTTCCCACGGGCTTCGCCACCTGATCGAAGCGGGCGATGCAGGCGGCGCAGGCCGCCTCATCCACGGGGGATATGGCTTTGAGCATATCTTTAAGCATGTCTTTGCGCATAGTCGTTCGCCTTTCTTACAAACCGCTCCGCGAAGCTTGCGTTCGCGGGAAAATACAGATGCGGGAAGCCCGCCCATAGGCTTTCGGACGCATGGATACAGTCCCACGCGCGGCCGTTCGGCTTCTGCGCGGTGAAAGCGCCGCCGCAAAACTCGCTTTCATCATAATGGAACTCGTGCGCGCGGATGCTTTCGCCCGCCTCGCACAGGAGATTGCCCTGTTTCGCGGTCAGCGTCACATAGCCGAAACGCTGCAGCTTCTCTGTTTTGTATGCCTTTGCGGGTATCACGCCCGCCACGGGGAAGCCATCGAGCGAGTCGTGCAGATACAGGAAGCCGCCGCACTCCGCGAGCGTGGGAAGACCGTTTTCCACAGCGGTTTTTACGGCGCTCCGCATGGCGGCGTTTTCCGCCAATGCCACGAGATGAAGCTCCGGGTAGCCGCCCGGCAGGTACAAGGCGCCGATGTTTTTGGGCAAGGCCGTATCGCTTAAGGGACTGAAGAAACAAAGCTCGCACCCGAGCGCGCGAAGAAGCGCCAGGTTTTCTTCATAGAGGAAGCAAAACGCGGCGTCCCGCGCCACGGCCACGCGTACGTTCGCGATGGGGCTGATTTTCTGTACTTTCTCATTCAGCGTGGGCGCGGACGCGGCAAGCGCAAGCACGCCGCCGATATCGATATACTCTTGCGCAAGCGCGCCGAGCGCGCGCAGTTTCCCCTGCAAATCACCGATTTCACCCGCCGTAACAAGCCCCAGGTGGCGGCTGCCTATGGAAAGCTCCCTTTCATACGGCAAAAAGCCCAAGGGCACAGCACCCGCATCCATGGCAATCTGTTTTAAGCCCTCATAATGCCCCTGCGGCACGCCGTTGAATATGACGCCGCGCACGTTGCTTTGGCGCTTGAAGCCCATAAAGCCGCGAAGGAGCGCGCCCGCCGAAGCATACATGCCTTTCGCGTTTATTACGAGGATCACGGGGGTTTCGGTATCCCGCGCCACGCCGTAGGTGCTGAACGCGCCCTCCGGCCCCGCGCCGTCGTAATAGCCCATCACGCCCTCGATCACGGAGAACTCATCGCTTTGCTCCGCGAGCGCGGCGCGAAGCTGCCCGGCCGTGCAGAAAAACGGGTCGAGGTTGCGGCTAAAAACCCCCAGCGCCTCGCGGTGAAACATGGGGTCGATGTAATCCGGCCCGCATTTGAACGCGGCGAGGGGAAGTTCCCGCGCCTTAAGCGCAGAGAGAATCGCCAAAGTCACGGTGGTCTTGCCGCAGCCCGAGTGCGTGCCCGCGATCAGAATACGGCCTTTCATGCTTTGCCTCCGCCCGAAACGATGAATATTGGGTTCTGCGCCAGCATCATATGCAATCCCCTTGCGGGCTTTGCCCGCGCGGCGTTCAGCTGTACGATCTCAGGCAGGATGCCGTGCGCCTTGAATGCCCCGGCCGCCGCATGCAATGTTTCCAGGGCGATGGCGTTCACCACGATGCGCGCATACGGATTTTTCGATAAAACCGCCGCGAAAATATCCTCCATCGCGCCGCCGCTCCCGCCGATGAACGCCGCGTCCATGGGCGGCAGGGAGGAAAGCGCCCCGGGCGCGCTGCCCAAGACAGGCGTCACGTTGCCGATATGGAAGCGCCTGCAATTTTCCGCAACAAGCGAAACGGCCCCCTCGTTTTGATCCACGGCGTAAACATGGCCCTCATAGGCGGCAAGCGCCATTTCCACCGTGACGGAGCCAGTGCCCGCGCCGATGTCGCAGCATACCGCGTCGGGGGAAAGCGCGAGGCGGCTCATGCTTACGGCGCGAACCTCGGATTTTGTCATAGGCGCATTGCCTCGCGTGAATTCCCCGTCGGGGATGCCGAAGCGGATACGTGCGCCGGCGTCCGGGTTTTCTATGAGCAGCACCGATAGATTACTGACGGGCGTTTTTACAAGTTCGTTTACCGGCAGTGTGAAGATGCGCTCGTTTTCCGCGCCGAGGCTTTCGCCTACGGTCACCGTCAGGCCGCCGAAGCCCGCTTCCGTAAGCCCCTTTGCGAGCGCGTCCAAATTGCCACCCGTCAGCGCGAATGTCCGGCAATTGCGGCGCACGGTATCCGTAAGATTCGCCCCCCTGCCGTGGCAGCTTAAAAGCGCCGCATCTTGCCAGGGGCGCTTGATCTTTGCGAAGAAATACGAAACGGAGGAAACGCCGGGGATAAGCTTCACTTCGTATCCGGAAAGCGTTTCAATTAGCCCGTCCGCCGCGCTGTAAAAGCCCGTATCGCCCGAAACCAGTACGGCAAAACGCCGCATTTTGCTTTCGTCAAGAAGCGCCCTCACCTTCTCCGGCTCGTAAACCGCATACGAGGGCTTCTCGAAACGGGAAAACTCCGAAAGCATGCGCGGCGCGCCCAAAAGGACTTCCGCCTGCTCGATCGCGTTCAGGCCCTCGCCCGTTACGGTATCCGCGCCCATGCCGACGCCTATGATGGCCACGCGTTTCATAGCACATCGTCCTCTATTCTTCGTTTTGCTTCCTCCAGGGTAAGCCCCGCTTCCTCATCGGGGCGCTCTAGCACCGCCACTCTCATGCCGCAGGCGCGCGCCGCCGCGAGCTTTTCTAAAAACCCGCCCGCTGCGCCCGATTCCTTGGTGACGAGGATATCCGCCCCCGCCGCGCGGAACATGGCGGCGTTGAGTTCCTTAGAAAACGGGCCCTGCATGCAGATGATGTGTTTTGCGGGGAAACCCGCCCCGATGCAGGCGTTGAGCCCTTCCGCGAAGGGGAGGATGCGAAGCCAGACACGGCTTTCAAAGCCCGTTACGGCGGTGAGCGCACGCGCCTCCTTCGCCCCGAGGCCGGAGAATATCACACCGTCGGTCGTGTTGAGCCACGCAATCAGCGCGTCCATCGTAGGGAATGTCAAAAGGCCTTCCTCTGCGGCGCTTTCACGCCTTACGCGAAGGTACGCGGTATTCGCGCTTTCGCAGGCGGCGCGGATGTTGCGGCTCACAGCATTTGCGTAGGGGTGCGTGGCGTCGAGAACAAGGCGCGGGCCGTGTTCCTTAATGAGCGCCGCCATGGCGTCTTCGTCGAGCCGCCCCGTATGGACGCTTACGCTGCCTCCTATATCAAGAAGCGATTCCCCGTATTCCGTGGCGACGCATACGAGCGTGGAAATGTTCCTTGATTTCAGGAGCGTTGCAAGCGCCCGCCCTTCGCTCGTGCCGCCAAACAAAAGAATTTCAGCCAAGGCGGTACCCCCTCGGCGTCACCATTTTGCCCGCGATCTCTTTTGTCTGCGCGTTGCCGACAAATACGGTGGTAAACATATCGACATTCGCACCCCGAAGCTCATGCAATGTCATAAGCGCCTTGCTTTCGCCCTCGCGCCCGATGTTCCGGGCGATGCCGCACAGCGTATCGGGCGATTTGTATTGCAAAAGAATGTCGCGGGCCCTTTCCAGATAATCCGCCCGCTTTTTGCTGGACGGATTGTAGAGCGCGACGCAAAAATCCCCCATGGCGGCGCAGGACAGACGTTTTTCGATCAGCTCCCAGGGGGTGAGGAGGTCCGAAAGGCTGATTACGGCAAAATCGTGCGTCAGCGGCGCGCCCAAAAGCCCTGCGCCCGCGAGCGCCGCCGTAACGCCAGGGATAATCTCTATTTCCACGTCCGGGTATTCCTCGCTCAGCTCCAAAACAAGCCCCGCCATGCCGTACACGCCCGCGTCGCCGCTGCATACGACCGCTACCGTCCGCCCCCCGCTTGCAAGCGCAAGCGCTTTTTCGCAGCGCTCCGCCTCGCCGAGCATGGGCGTCGCGAAAACGGGCTTTTCGGGATAGAGTGGTCTTATCAGCTCGATATACTTCGTGTAGCCCACCACGATATCCGCCCGCTCGATTGCGGTGCGGCAGGCATATGTCATGCCCTCGGCGTTTCCCGGGCCTAAGCCCACAACGAACAGCTTGTTCATTCCGCTTCCTCCCCTCCATTGAACCGCAAAACGTACGGCTCTATGGCGAGCGCCATGGTGACGCCGTGCCCCGCGTCCTTTTGCGTAAGCAGCTTGCCGCCTGCTCCGCTCCCCAGTACGGCGCTCCGCTCGCATACGCTGTCCACGCCCGTTACGGATTTTACAAAAGCGGAGCCCCTGAATTTGCCGGGAACGGCCGCGAGTTCCCCCGCTGAAAACGTGCGGTAAGGCAGCGCGCGGCGGCGGCAGAATTCCAAAAGCCCCGGCTCGTTCGCCTTCAGGTCGATGCTGCATACCCGCTTGACGGCCGCGGGATGGCAGCCGGCTTTGGCGAGCGTCAGCGAAAACGCGTTCTCTATGGTTTCCGCGTCCGTATCTTTTTTGCAGCCCACGCCGAGCGTGACGACGGGCGGCACAAGCCGCAGCGGCTCCGCATTGCCGCGTGTGCGGCAGGTCACGAGGATGTCGCCCGGACCTTCCGTCAGCTCGATCCCTTTTGGCAGCCCGCCCTCTACGGGAAATTTGCTTCTGAGCCTGATCGCTTCCCCCGCCAAGAGACGCGAGGATATCCACTTGATGCGCTCGGGATTTATGACCGCAAGCCCCTGCTTCTTAGCCCAGGTATCCACGGCAAAAACGCCGTGAAGATCGGTCGCGGTGGTGACGACGTGGATGGCGCCAAGAACCCTCGCGACCTCCGCCGCCAATTCGTTCGCCCCACCCAAATGCCCCGAAAGGAGCGAAATGCTGTAGGTTTTAAGCTCATCCACCACGATTACGGCGGGGTCGATGGTCTTGCTTTTGAGATAGGGCGCTATCGCGCGCACCGCTAGACCTGCCGAGCCAATGAAAATAAGCGCCTCATCCGACGCGAAATGCGTCTGCGTCCAGGCCGCGAGCCCGCCGTCCTTACAGCGCGTTACATTCGCTTTGTCGGCCTTGGCCGTAAAATATTCCCTCAGCCTTTCGCCGAGCGCAAGGCCCGCTTCGCTGAACGCAAGAATGCCCACCTTCATCGTTCCGCCCCCTGCCGAAAGGCGGTGGTGAAGGCGGGGTCGTAGAGCCTGGAAAGTTCGTAATCGTTGCCCAGGAAACCGCCCACCGCGATGAGCGCATGGTTTTTGATACCGCTTTTTACAGCCGCCTGGTGGAGCGTGCCCACGGTGCAGCGCACCGTTTTTTCCTCCGGCCAGCTTGCCTTGTAGACGATGGCGGCGGGCGTTTCCTCTTCATAGCCGCCCGCAAGAAGCTCTTTTTGCAGGTCCTCCGTCAGCCCCGCGCTCAAGAATATCACCATGGTGGCGTGGTGTGCGGCAAAGCTGCGGATAGCTTCCCGTTCCGGCACGGGCGTTTTTCCCTCCATGCGGGTGATGACGACGCTTTGGCTCACACCGGGCAGCGTGTATTCCGCCTTGAGCGCCGCCGCCGCGCCGCAAAAACCCGATACGCCGGGGCAGATCTCATAGGGAATTTTGTGCGCGTCGAGCCTGTCCATCTGCTCGCGTATCGCGCCGTAGATAGAAGGGTCGCCCGTATGGAGCCGCACGGTCAGTTTGCCGCTTTTCTCCATGCGCTCCATCACTGCAATTACCTCGTCGAGCGTCATATTTGCGCTGTTGAAGGTTTCGCAATTCGTCTTTGCGTAGTTTAATAGCGCCGGGCTTACGAGCGAACCCGCGTAGATGACGGCGTCGGCCCTTTTCAGTAGCTCTGCACCCCGCACCGTGATAAGGTCCGCCGCGCCACAGCCCGCCCCCACGAAGTGGATCATGTGTCTTCCCTCCAAAGCCGCAATAGGTTTTCGGCGTTTTCGCTCTTCGCCAAGACACCGCCGAAGCCCTCCGCGTTCGTAAAGCAAAGGTAACCGATCTCTGTGCCCTCGGGCACGCGCCGCTTCAATGTCGCGTCGATGCGCGCGCCGAGTAGTTTCATGGTTCCTTCTAAGAGCCCCTCGCCGTGCAGGAGCGCAAGCGCCGCGTCCGTCGTAACGCAGGCGGCGATCCCCTTCAAAAGCGGAAGCTCCGCGCCCGCGTCGAGCGCGCAGGCGAGAAGCGTTTCCATGCGCCCGTCGCCCTTTACGGAATGGGTGTTCGTTATGCCGATGCCAAGCTTCACAAGCTTGCCGATATGCCCGATCAGAAGGATGTTCGTAAAGCCCTGTTCTGCGGCGGCGTCAATGGCGTCCCCGATAAAATTCGAGCAGGCGACATGCGCGCCCATGGAAAGCCCAAGCCCCGTTGCGGCGAAGGTTCCTCCGTAATTGCCGGGCGTAAGAAGTACGTTTTTTACACCCGATGCCGCAAGCTGGCGAAGCTCCAGCCGCACGGTGCCGATCAGCGCGGCATGGCTCATAGGCTCCACGACGCCGGTCGTGCCGATGATGGAAATGCCGCCCTCTATCCCCATACGCGGGTTGAAGGTTCGCTTACTTAGCTCGCCGCCGCCCGGCACAAAAATGCAAACGCAAACGCCGCCTGTATAGCCGCATTCCGCGCAAACGGCCTCCACGGCCTCCGTAATCATCCGGCGCGGGGTGGAGTTGATGGCGGCCTCGCCTACGGGCTGGTCGAGGCCGGGCTTTGTGACGCGGCCTACGCCCTCGCCGCCCGAAATGCGGACGCCCGCGGCGCTTTTTTCGACCTGCGCGTATACGAGAATGCCGTTTGTCACATCGGGATCGTCGCCGCTGTCCTTTTTTATGGCGCAGCGGGCGAAATTCGGGCCGAACTGCGCGTCAAGCACGTCGAGGGTAAGCAGTATCCCTTTGGGCGTGGGGAGCGAAACAGCCGGTGCAGGCTCGCCCGTTAAGAGCATGTCCGTCGCCGCCTTGGCTGCCGCAGCAGCGCAGGCGCCCGTCGTGTAGCCGCAGCGAAGGAGCTTCCCATCCACATTTTTAAACGATACGTCCATCAAAAAAGCCTCCGGTATAGACCGAAGGCTAGTTAAGACCAGTTCGAGAAAAGACGGAACCCATCTTAAACCATATCCTTCGGTGTCCGCAAAGGAATATGTATTGCTTTCCCGTGAAGTCTTGCATTCACAGGAACCGCAAACTCATGGCGATCCGGCTGTAACGGTAACGTACTTGCGAGGGAATTCCACCCTGCTTCTCCACTCAGTTGTCACTTTATCTTACCGCCGTTTCGGGGACTCTGTCAAGGAAAGCATCCCCATATATACTTGACACTATTAAGCCCGCGGTGATATGCTTTGCGTGAAAAATGAATATCGGGAACAGGTCATGGAAGCTGGGTGAAACTCCCGCGCAAGGCCGTTGCTGTGATTTGCCGAAGGGTTCGGGCATATGTCACTGAGGGGATTCCCTTGGGAAGGCGCCCGAACACCGCGCCCCATTTCAGGGCGCAGGCAATAAGCCAGAATACTTGCCTGTATCCCTGCCGCATGGAATGCGGCGTGTTCGGCTCTGCGGACTTCCGGAGCAATGGATATCGGCACAATCGTCTTTGGCGTATTCTCCATGTGTGCCTTTTTCATACCCGTTCGCAGTGCGAACGGGTTTTTGTGTTGTCCGTCCATACGCGGTTCCCGTGTGGGCGATGGCAAATAAACAACATGGAGGAAAAACAAATGAAACACCTCAAAATCATTCTTGCCCTCGTTCTGGCGTTCGCGTTCGTGATGCCCGCTGCGGCAGGCTGCGCGGCAAAATCCGCGGCAAAACCCGTGCTGCTGGTCGTCAGCTTCGGCACGAGCTATAACGACAGCCGCGACATCACCATAGGCGCCATTGAAAACGCGCTCCAAGCCGCCTATCCCGAATACGAGGTGCGCCGCGCGTTCACGAGCCAGATCATCATCGACAAGCTCAAGGAACGCGACGGGCTCGAGATCGACAACGTGACCCAGGCCATGGACCGCCTCGTTGCCGACGGCGTAAAGGAAGTCGTGATCCAGCCCACCCATGTGATGAGCGGCTACGAGTACGACGATGTGATCGCTGAGGTCACGCCTTATCAGGATAAGTTCTCTAGCTTCAAGACCGGCGAGCCGCTTCTTATTACGGATGCCGATTACGACAAGGTCGTTTCCGCCATCACAACGGAGACCGCCGCGTATGACGCGGACGGCACGGCCATCGTGTTCATGGGCCACGGCACCGAGCACGACGCGAACGCCGCCTACGCGAAGCTCCAGCAGAAGCTCACCGACGCGGGGCAGGACAACTACTTCATCGGCACCGTAGAGGCTACGCCCTCAGTAGACGATGTGCTTGCGCTTGTACAGGCGAGCGGCGCTAAAAAAGTCGTGCTTCTGCCGCTGATGATCGTTGCGGGCGACCACGCCAACAACGACATGGCGGGCGACGAACCGGATTCCTGGAAGTCCGTCTTTACTGCGGCGGGCTTTGAGGTCGAGTGCCTGATCCAGGGCTTGGGCCAGAACGCCGCGATCCGGCAGCTGATCGCGGAGCATGCCGGCACGGCCATGGGCAAGTAACCAAAAATATTAAACAGGGCTGCCGCGGGCGTTACGCGGCAGCCCGCATGTTCTTTAGAAAGAGGAAATCCGCATGAAAAAAGCGTTTCTTGCACCGATCATACTTGCGCTGGCCGCGCTCCTTTTTTCGGCATGCGCCGCGCAGCCCGCGGAGCCGACGCCCGCGCCTGCTTTGGAGGCTATTCCCATCTATGCGGACCAAATCGCGGAGGGCGCCTATGCGATCGAGGTGTTGTCAAGTTCCTCGATGTTCCGCGTGGTGGACGCACAGCTTAGAGTAAAGGACGGAGCCATGACCTGCGTAATGACCATGAGCGGCCAAGGCTACGGCAAGCTGTACATGGGCACGGGCGAGCAGGCGCTTGCCGACACGGAGGAGCATACTATCCCGTCCGTTATCAACGCCGACGGAGCCGTTACATTCGAGGTGCCCGTGGAGGCGCTCGATATGGACATCGACTGCGCCGCGTGGAGCATCAAAAAGGAATCGTGGTACGACCGCGTACTCGTGTTCCAATCCGCACCGATCCCCGCGGACGCCATCGCGGCGGAATAAGCCTATGCGGAAACTCGGCTGCCTGGCTTTGGCCTTCATCCTCCTGTTTGCATCCCTCCCCGCGTTGGCCGCCGAATTGCCCTCCGACGGGCAATATATGGTTGCGGCTATATTAAGCGGCGGCTCGGGCAGGGCGAGCGTCGCTTCGCCCGCGAAGCTGACGGTTCAAAACGGCGCCGCCACGGCTACAGTGGTATGGTCCAGCCCCTATTACGAGTACATGCTCGTAAACGGCGAAACCTACTACCCCATACAGGAAGAAGGGAATTCCACATTTGAAATCCCTGTCCTGCTCGATACGGACATCGCTTTTTCCGCGCAGACGGCCGCCATGAGCGAACCGCATGTCATCGAATATACGCTGCGGTTCGATTCTAAAACGCTCGAACCGTTCAATGGCGGCACGGCGGATATTCTTGTTTGGCTTCTTCCTATCCTCGCCTTTGCGCTTGCGGGCGCGGTTTTTCTCCCGGTACGGCGCGGGAAGCGCGCGAAAAAAGGAGAGCGCCAATGAACGCGAAACGGTTATCCCTTGCGCTTTGCTGTATGCTTTTGCTGCCTTTCGCGGCGGGTTGTACCAAAAGCATGCAGGGCAACAATAGGGACCTAGGCAACGGCTGGCGAATAGAACGCGGCATGGCGCTCCAATACGCCACGCAATTTTCCGTGGATTATTACGAGGGCGGCTACAAGCTCATCTGCCTGTCGGACGGCAGCCGGTTTCTGACCGTGCCGGAGGGTGCTGAAAGTCCCAAAGGTCTCGGCGCGGATATTACGGTGCTGCGCCAGCCCATCAAGGATATTTACCTTGTTGCGACCTCGGCCATGTGCCTGTTCGACGCGCTGAATTCGCTTAACGCCATCAGCCTTTCCGGCACGAAGGCGGAGGATTGGTACAGCGTGAACGCCCGTGCGGCCATGGAGCAGGGCAGCATCCTCTATGCGGGCAAGTACAGCGAACCCGATTATGAGTTGATTTTGTCGAGCGGCTGTTCTCTGGCCGTCGAATCCACGATGATCTCCCACGCCCCGGAGGTCAAGGAAAAGCTTGAGGACCTGGGCATCCCCGTACTGGTCGATCAATCCAGCCTTGAAAAGCATCCCTTGGGCAGGACGGAATGGCTCAAGCTTTATGCCGCGCTCCTTGATAAGGAGAACGAGGCCGAAAGCCTTTTTATCGATCAGGCCAAATTCCTCAACGAGGCTGCGGGCAAGGAGAACACGGGCAAGACCGTGGCGTTTTTCTATATCAGCACATCGGGCTACGCCGTGGTGCGAAAGAGCGGCGACTATGTCACAAAGATGATCGAGCTTGCGGGCGGCAATTATAGTTTCAGCGGCCTTGGCGACCCGGAAACCGCCACCTCCACGGTCACGCTGGAAATGGAAAAGTTCTACGCGACCGCCAGGGATGCGGATTTCATCATCTACAACAGCACAATTGGCGGCGAGCTGCAAAGCCTCGACGAGTTGATCGCGAAGAACGGGCTTTTGAAGGATTTTAAAGCCGTGCAGAACGGGAACGTCTGGTGTACGAATAAAAACCTGTTTCAGGAAACGACGCAGCTCGGGCGGATGATATTGGACATCAACCGCATGCTCACAAACCGCGATCCCGCGCTTGCGAAGCTCGATTTCCTGTATAAGCTCCAGTAGAATTCAATAGAGAAAGGAACGGCATGGAAGGCACCGAAAAAAAGCGGCGCGCAAGGTTTTTTATCGTTTTGCTTGCGCTGCTCGCCGCGTTTTTCATTTTAATATGCCTCAATGTGACGCTGGGCAGCGTGCAGGCGCCCGTTTCGGACACACTCCGCATCCTGTTTGGGCTCGGCGGCGATACGCTTTACAGCGACGTCATTTACAAAATACGGCTCCCGCGCATGCTCGCGGGCGTCCTTTTGGGCGGTGCGCTCGCGCTTTCGGGTTTCTTGCTGCAAACGTTTTTCAACAACCCCATCGCGGGGCCGTATGTGCTTGGCATTTCCTCCGGTGCGAAGCTGACGGTGGCCCTCGTGATGGTGCTGACGCTTGGCGCAGGCAAAAGCGTAAGCTCCATTGCGCTCATCGGGGCGGCCTTTGTTGGCGCGATGCTTTCCATGGGCTTTGTGCTTTTGCTTTCGCAGAATATTCGCCGCTCGGCCATGCTCATCGTCAGCGGCGTGATGCTCGGCTACATTTTCTCTGCCATTACGGATTTTGTCGTCACATTCGCGGACGACGCGAGCATCGTGAACCTGCATAACTGGTCGCGCGGCAGCTTCTCCGGCGTTTCGTGGGACGACGTGCGGGTGATGGCCGCGGTCGTCCTCATTACCTCGCTTCTCGTGTTTTTCCTTTCCAAGCCCATCGGCGCGTATCAGCTTGGGGAAAGCTATGCCAAGAGCGCGGGCGTGAATGTGAAAGCGTTCCGCGTGGCGCTCATATTGCTTTCGAGCGTGCTTTCCGCCTGCGTGACCGCTTTCGCGGGACCGATCTCCTTTGTGGGCATCGCCGTGCCGCATCTTGTGAAGGCGCTTTTAAAAACCTCCCGCCCGCTCCTTGTAATACCCGTATGCTTCCTGGGCGGCGCGATATTCTGCCTCGCCTGCGACCTCATTGCGCGGACGCTGTTTTCCCCGCTGGAGCTTAGCATCAGCTCCGTGACGGCGGTGTTCGGCGCGCCCGTCGTCATCGCCGTAATGCTCAAGAAGCATACGAGGGATTGAACATGGACTACTTCTTTTCCACCAGACAGTTGACCGTGGGCTACAATGGCAAGCCGCTCGTCAGGGATATCGGGATACGGCTTCAAAAAGGCCGCATTTTAACGCTCATCGGCCCCAACGGCTCGGGCAAGTCCACGATTTTACGGAGCATCACCAGGCACCTCAAAAGCATCGCCGGTACGGTGTACATTGGCGGGCGCTCCATAGAGGATATGAATGACCGCGACCTTTCCTGCCGTCTATCCGTGGTGCTGACCGAAAGGCTTCGCACGGAGCTTATGACGTGCGAGGATGTCGTGGAAGCGGGGCGCTATCCCTATACGGGCGCGCTCGGTATCCTTTCCGGTGCGGACAGAGCCGCGGTGCGCGAGGCCATGGCGCTCGTAAACGTGACCGACCTCAAGGACCGCGACTTCATGCAGATCAGCGACGGCCAGCGCCAGCGGGTGCTGCTTGCGCGGGCCATCTGCCAGCAGCCCGATATCCTTGTGCTGGACGAGCCGACCTCCTATCTGGATATCCGTTACGAGCTGGAGCTTCTCGATATCCTGCGGGATATGGCGCGGGAACGAGGCATCGCGGTGATACTATCCCTCCACGACCTAAGCTTGGCGCAGCGCGTTTCGGACGACGTGCTGTGCGTCAAAGGCGAGTATATTTCCCATTATGGCAGCGCGCGGGAGATTTTCCGGCGCGACCTCATTCACGAGCTTTACGGCCTTACGGACGGCAGCTACAATCCGCTTTTCGGAAGCGTAGAGATGAAACGGCCTGAGGGCGAGCCGCGCGTGTTCGTAATCGCGGGCGGCGGCACGGGTATCGAGGTTTACAGGACGCTGCAAAAAAAGAGAATTCCCTTCATCACGGGCATACTTCACGAAAACGACGTTGACTATCAGGTGGCGCGGGACCTCGCAAGCGAGGTCATCAGCGAAAAGAGCTTCTATGCCATTTCGGACGCCGCCTATGCGCGCGCGCTTGAAAAGCTTCGCGCCTGCGGCGCGGTCCTGAACTGCCTCACGGAGTACGGCGAAACCAACCTTAGGAACCGCGAGCTTTACGGGGAGGCAAAGGCGATGGGGTGCAAGATTGAACGATGGCATGAGACCTAAACATTAATATCAGCCATTGTTTTTTTTGTGCAAAGACCTTATCATGCAGGGTTTCACAGAAGCAAGTATAATAGGATGTGCCCTCAACAAAATTGTGATTGCTTTAGTGAATTCTAATTTAAGCGATACCCAGTTTCGCATAACATCTATATTTACCGAACTTCTCAACAGAACGGGCACCCCCGCGGGGGCGCCCGTTCTTTGGCGCAATAATTCAAGCTTCCGAAATCGAGCAAGCATGGCCCCGTCCCCCGTCCCTCAGCCC
>DATMXR010000245.1:0-5681 GCA_035561315.1 Feifaniaceae bacterium | reverse complement strand
GCTCAGATATTAAAGGAAATCGACGCACGCCTTGGTTTTTTGGTGAACGTGGGCTTGGATTACCTCACGCTTTCGCGCGGGGCCATCACGCTTTCGGGCGGCGAGGCGCAGCGCATCCGGCTGGCGACGCAGATCGGCTCGGGCCTTGTGGGCGTGCTGTATATATTGGACGAGCCCAGCATCGGCCTGCACCAGCGGGACAACGCGAGGCTTTTGCACACGCTCAAGCACATGCGGGACATCGGCAATACGCTCATCGTCGTGGAGCACGACGAGGAAACCATGCGCGAGGCGGACTATCTGGTGGACGTCGGCCCCGGCGCGGGCGAGCACGGCGGGCATATCGTTGTCGCGGGCGAGGTCGCGGACGTCATGGCCTGCGAGGAATCGGTCACCGGCCAGTTTTTGAGCGGGAAGCGCAGCATCCCCGTGCCGAAGGAGCGCAGGCCGCTCAACGGAAAATGGCTGCATGTCAGGGGGGCCCGCGCGCATAACCTGAAAGGGATAAACGTGGATATTCCGCTTGGCGTGTTCACCTGCGTCACCGGCGTTTCCGGCTCGGGGAAATCGAGCCTGGTCAACGAGCTGGTGAAAAAGACGCTGCTGCGCGACCTCAACCGCGCGCGGGTGCGCCCGGGGGATTGCGACGGCATCACGGGCATAGAATATCTCGACAAGATCATCGATATCGATCAAAGCCCCATCGGCCGCACGCCCAGGAGCAACCCCGCCACGTATACGGGCCTGTTCGACCTTGTGCGCGAGGTGTTCGCCATGACGCCGGACGCGAAATTGAGGGGCTATACGAACGGCCGGTTCAGCTTCAACGTCAAGGGCGGGCGGTGCGAGGCCTGCCGCGGCGACGGCATCATCAAAATCGAGATGCACTTTTTGCCGGACGTCTACGTCCCGTGCGAGGTCTGCGGCGGCAAACGCTACAACCGCGAAACGCTGGAGGTCAAATACAAGGGCAAATCCATATACGACGTGCTGGAAATGACGGTGGAGGAGGCGCTTTCGTTCTTTTCCCCCATCCCGCGGATCGCGAAAAAGCTGCAGACGCTCTATGACGTGGGGCTGACATACGTCAAGCTCGGGCAGCCCTCCACGGAGCTTTCGGGCGGCGAGGCGCAGCGCGTGAAGCTTGCCGCCGAGCTTTCCCGGCGGGATACCGGGCGGACGCTCTATGTGCTGGACGAACCCACTACGGGGCTGCATATGGCGGACGTGGAGCGGCTTTTAGGCATACTGCAGCGCCTGTGCGAAGGCGGAAGCTCGGTGCTCATCATTGAACATAATCTCGACGTCATCAAGACTGCGGATTATATTATAGATATGGGGCCCGAAGGCGGGGACCGCGGGGGCCGCGTCATCGCTTCGGGCACGCCCGAGGCCGTTGCGCTTGTCAAGGGAAGCTATACGGGGCAGTACCTTTCGCGCGTGCTGCACGCGCACGGCGGCTGACCCAATCAACCCAATAACGAAAAGAGGATCGGGGGTTACACGCATGGCATTTACGATGGAGCGGTGGCATTCCGCCGTTGGGCAGCGCTTTGCGGTGCGCAAGTACAAGGGAGAGCCGGACGAAAGCGATATTGACCTGCTGTACGAAAAAGCGGAGCAGCTTTCCGCGCGGGGCGTGCGTATACTCATCGCGCACGACCCTAAGGCGTTCGCACCCATACTGCTCGGCGCGGGGCGCATCAAGGGCACCGGCTGGTTTGCGGCATTTGTGGAGGATGAAAACGCGGACGACCGCACGGTGGGGTATCTCGGCGAGGCGTTCGTGCTGGAAGCGACCGCCCTCGGGCTTGGGACCTGCTGGCTGGGCATGTACAACAAAAAGGCCGTGGCTTCCGCCTTAAAGCTCAGGCCCGGCGAGGAGCTGACCTGCATCACGCCGCTGGGCGTTTCGGCGGAAAACTATGCCGCCCGGCCAAGAAGAGCGCTCGATAAGCTGACGGGGCTGTCGCAGGACGAACTTCAGCAGCTGCCGGAATGGCAGCGGCTTGCGCTCGAATGCGCGCGGCTTGCGCCGTCCGCCACCAACGCGCAGCCCTGGCAGTATATTGTGGAGGGCGAAAACATCCGCGTGCGCAACACGGGCAACAATTTTGGCTACGGCATGCTGGACTGCGGCATCACAATGCTGCATCTGGAGCTTGGCGCGGCCCACGGCGGCGTGGCGGGGGAATGGAGCTTTGAGGAGGACGACGCGGTGTTCACGCCGACCTCGTATGAGAATTAAACCAATGTAGGAGGCCGTTATGGAATTTCTACATGCGCTTGCCAAAATCCGTACGCCGTTCTGGGACGCCGTGATGGCGTATGTCACATATCTGGGCGACGAAACGGTGTTTATGGCGGTCGGGCTGATCGTCATCTGGTGTATCGACAAGAAATGGGGCTTCCGGCTGTTCTACATGGGCCTTTTGGGCGGCGTACTCAACCAGCTTTTAAAAGCGATATTCCTTTTGCCGCGCCCGTGGGTGCAGGACCCTTCGTTTTCCATTGTGGAGTCCGCGCGCGCGGGGGCGACGGGGTATTCCTTCCCCAGCGGGCACACGCAGAGCGCCGTCATGCTGTTCGGCGGCGCCGCCATGTGGCTCAAAAAGCGATTGGTAACGGTTACGGCCGTTGTGCTGGTGCTTCTGACCGCGTTTTCCCGCATGTACCTCGGCGTGCATACGCCGCTGGACGTGGGCGTTTCCCTGCTTACGGGCGTACTGCTGCTCATACTGATGCATTTTGCGTTCCGCTATGCGGACAGCGGCAGGGGCGCCGTCCGCGTGCTGGGCGGCGCGGGCATGCTTTTTTGCGCCGCCGTCGTGCTCTATCTCCTGCTTGCGCCCGCCTCCGCCGCCAATGTGGCGGAGTTCGACGCGCACGGCCGGGAAAGCGTATGGTCCCTCACCGGGGGAATGCTGGGGCTTCTGGCCATCTGGTGGCTCGACGACAGGTATTTGAAATTCCCCGTAAAGGCGGTCTGGTGGGTGCAGATCATAAAATGCCTGGGCGGGCTTGGGATTTTGATGTTTGTCCGCGTCGTATTGAAAGCGCCGCTCCTCGCGCTGTTCGGCGGGGACGCCGCGGCGAACGGACTCAGGTATTTTTTGATGACGCTCGCCGGCGGGGCGGCCTGGCCCATGACGTTCCGGTTCTTTTCAAAACTGGGGGCATAGCCGGGTGGCGGATACAGTGAGGCGGCGTTTTTGCGCATTGGAAACAGCACTGCGGCCATAACGGCGCGCCGGGGCGACGCGCCCTGCAAACCATGTATAATATACACGCCTAAGCAGGGTTTGATGCAGAGTCCTCAACGTATTCTATTGGTGATAATTAGGGCGGGAGCAAGGCTTCCGCTTTCTTTGTTTTATGGCAATAATCCCCATCCCTTTTCCAGCACTCGCACGGGCAGGTATCCCCGCACGCCCCAGACCTCCACCTCCGCATATCCCTCCGGGCCGTAGGAGAGCACCCGCACGGTGGTGTACGTGGGCACCTTAAACAGCCGCGTGCCGCCGTCCCCCGGCACGGCGCAGAGGTACGAGGTATAGCGCATGATGTCCGCGTCGGGCGTGGACTCCATCACGCCCTCCTCAAACGTGAGGTAGGCCGTACGGATGTAGCCCTCCCGTTTTTTGTACTTCACCTTGCACCAGGGGTCTCCAAACTGCAGCACTTCCACGGCGGCGCCCAGCGGAAGCCGGGCGATCCGCCGGTCGTTTGAGCCGTTGCCGGTGCGGAGGCCGGCGTCCTCCAATACCGTCCACGCGTCCAGGTTGGGCAGCTCTTCGGTATCGTAAATGCCCTTCTGCATGGCGTTGTAGTCGTGGAAGGAAAGCTTGGATCTGAGCGCGCGTTTGAGCGCGGGGTCCGGCTTTTCCGTGGTGGAAATGTTGACGACGGTGCCCGGGCAGGCATAGTAATAGAGCCACTTCGCGTCCTCCACATACAGGCGCACGCAGCCGTGGGAGACGTTCTGCCCCAGGTGCCGGTACGGGTAGGATTGCAGGGTGTTCACGCTGCGGCGGGAGAACATGATGGAATGGAAGTAGACGCTTTCCACGATCTGCGTCCAGTACCGCGCGTATTCGCCGGAAAAATTCGCGAATTTCCCGAACCGTTCCCGCCCGCCGATCTTCCAGACGCCGCGCGGCGTGGGGGTGGCGACGTCCTCCGGGTCCTCCGGGTCCGTCTCCGTTTTTCCGGTGGAGCATAAAAACCGCCGCACGATGCGCGTATATTCGCCCGCGTCGTCCTTTTCGTATACGGTGACGATCTGGTTGACGGTATCGAGCAGTATGTAATATTTTTCCGGATCGGTATTTTTGAGCGCATCGAGCGCATACGCGGGGCGCGGCAGGGCAAAAAGCGCCGCTAAGGCGCAGAAAAAGCATAGGGCGCGCAATCGCATGGCTGCTCCTTTCGGGGCGGTTTTTTTACGCGCATCGCCGCCCGGCCGGAGAAGTTCGCGGCCGCCGCGGTTATACCCGTACCAAAATTGGTATGCTAACGGTATGCATCCTAGAAGAAAGAACAGCATCATACGGCCGCTGGCGCTCCTGATGGCGCTGTCGCTTTGCGGCTGCGCAAGCGTATCGCCCCGCGGGGCGGCCGGTACGCCCGCCCCGAAAGCCGCTTTGACGCCCGCCGCCACGCTCGTTCCCACACCCACGCCGCTGCCGCCGCCCTCCGTGCTTTTCTTAACGGATTGCGAACGGGACGAGATCGAGCCCTATGTGGAAAGCCTGCTGCGGGCGCTTTCGGGCCGGGGTTGGCGCGTCACCCAGCAATACGCGGCGGAAGCGTTTCCAAAAGAGCTTCCCGCGGGCGCGTATGACGGCGTTCTTGTGCTGCGCGCGAAAAAAGGGACCTCGCTTGAGGCGATAGCGGGCTTGTCCGAACAGGGCACGCCGGTATCCGTTATCGACCTGTTTCCGGACGGGGAGGAGCCGGAAGGGGCTTCGTATTTCCGGTATGAGGCGGAGCATGCGGCGGAATACGCCCTGGATATCGCGCTTTCCTACCCCCCGCACGATGCGCCGGTGCGCCTGATCGGCCTTTTTACGGAAAAGGGCAGCCCGGGGCACGACGCGTTCCGGCAGGCGGCCAAAGAGGGAAAGGTGCTGGGGAAAGGCAGCTTTTACGGCAAAAAACCGCAGCGCGCCAAGGAATTTATGGAAGAGCGGCTGGACGAATATGTGGAGGGCACGGTGGACGCCGTCTACGCAGAAACGCTCCCGCTCGCGCTTTCGGCGCTTCTTGCGCTCACAGAGCGCGGCCGCACGGATATGGAGGTATTTGCCGTTCCGGAAGGGACCGTCTATTTGCAGCGGAAGCTTTTGCAGCGGTATGTTTTCCCCGTGGCGATGGGCGCGGAACCCGCCGAATGGGCCTATTTGCAGGTGAATGCGCTCAACGGCATGATGCACGGCGGCGCGCCTGTCAAAAACGGGATCGGCGTCAGCGCCGCGACGTATGAGGAGGGCGTACCGGCCATAGGCGCTCAGCCGCAATGGTTCACAATGTATAATCATTGATTATTTCATAACAAACCATCGCGGCGCGGGCAAACGGAGGGAAGCCCTTGCGCCCGCAACGTGATTTTAGGGAATTCGGGGCAGAATACGAAAAAATTATGCCATCGAGCGCCCTTTTGTGAACAAAAGGAAAAAGAA
>DATMXR010000244.1:0-5695 GCA_035561315.1 Feifaniaceae bacterium | reverse complement strand
AGGCTGTAAGGCCGTCAATGCAACGCCCTCTTCCAAATATGCCGCTTCCCCTTCCTGCTGCGCGCGTTCTAAGCAGTGTACCGCGTCCTCCAGCCCATGCAAAAGCGCGGCATACATCGCCTGATAATCCGGCATTTGTATCACCTCACTTCCATTATGGGACAATTAGTCCCAAACGTCAATGGACAATATGTCCTATTTTTATAATAGACACGGGTGATGCAAGTGAGATTAAAAATCCGGGATATGCGTGAAGACAATGACTTTTCACAAAAACAAATCGCAGAATATCTAAAATGTGACCGTTCTCTTTATTCCAAATACGAGCGCGGGGAGCGGGACATTCCGCTCCACCTTATGGTGAAGTTGGCGCTGTACTATAAAACGAGCGTGGATTACCTGGCCGGGCTGACATTGGAGAGAAAGCCGTATCCCAGAGTGAAATAATCAGAAAGCCCTATGCCCGTCCCCCGCTGTTTCCGGCAGCCGCCGGGGAGGCGGGGCAAAGGGCCGTAAAAAATACGTTTCAGATCATTCAATTTCTTGCTCTAAACTGCGGAATATATCCGTATCAAAGAAGTCAGCAAGGGAAATGCCCAATCCATCACACAATTTCTTTATGGTGAGAATACCTGCATTCTTTGTTTTGCCGCTTACAATATCATTAACCGTCGATTGCCTTACAGCAGCATCAGTGCTCAATCTGTTCACCGTAATATTGCGCTCGTTACAGAGAAATAGAAGTCTGTCTGCAACCGCCCGTGATGTATTCATACCTTCTCCTAACGAAATACCGTTAGAAAAAGCGTAGCACAGCAAAGTTCCCTGTGTTACCGGAATACCGTTGACTTTTGGGTTTGTTTTGATTAATATAACGATATACCGTTAATTTGGAGGCGTTTTATGCCGGATTATCGAGCGATGTACTATACATTGGCAGGTAAAGTAGCGGATGCGATTGATTTACTAATGCAGGCCCAGCAGGAAGCAGAAAATATTCATATTGAAAAGGAAGACCCCTCCGTAATTGCCGACATAAAATTAGAAAAACATAAACCCACGGCGATTCCAAGAGGACAAGCACAATGAAAAGTGCATCTATCGAGCCTCCCCCGGTATTTTGGAAATATTATGATCTCTACAGCAGAAACATCATAACATTGCTTGAATTTTCCAAGATGCCGGGGCTGTCTGCTGAAAGCCTGCTGCTTTATTTAGATATGCAATCTGAAATAGGATTGCGGGATGAACCTTAATAAGAAATTTGCTCCCGAAAGGGTTTCCCTTTCGGGAGTGCTTTCTTGTATCCGCTTGCGACTTACTCCCCCGCGTCCTCCATCAGCTCCCGCACCAGCGCAGCCACCGCGTCCGCGGCTTCCTCCACGGGCACCTTGCGGCTGACCTTCTTATCCCGCGTGGAAAGCTCGATGCAGCCCTCTTTCAGGTTGCGGGGGCTGACCACCGCGCGCACGGGCACGCCCAGTAAGTCCGCGTCGGAGAACATCACGCCCGCGCTCACCGCGCGGTCGTCATACACCACCTCCAGGCCCTTGCGCTGCAATGTCTGGTAAAGCACGTCCGCAAGCACGTGCGCCTCCACGTCGTCCGCGCGCACGCAGCACAGGTGCACGTGCCAGGGGGCGATGGAGATCGGCCAGACGGGGCCGTACTCGTCATGGTGCACCTCGCACACGGAAGCCGCAAGCCTGCCAACGCCTATGCCGTAGCAGCCCATGACGGGGTTTTTCTGCGCGCCGTCCTTATCGAGATACTGCATGTTCATGGCCTTTGAATACTTCACGCCGAGCTGGAATATGTTGCCCACCTCTATGCCGCGGGAAACGGAAATGCTGTGCTTGCCGCACGCGGGGCAGACGCCGCCCTCCTTCGCCTTGGCAAAATCCCGATATTCGATATTCCCGCAGTCGCGCTCCAGCTGCACGCCGGTATAATGGTATTCCTCCCGGTTCGCGCCGCAGCAGAGGTTGCCCGCGTTTTCGAGCGACTTGTCAAACAGCACCGTCGCGTTCGTCTTGAGGCCATACGGCCCGATGTACCCCGCGAAAAGGCCGCTCTCCGGCGTGATGACGGCGGGGTGGATATCGCCCGCGACATTCGTCAGCTTCGTTTCGTTCACTTCCAGATCCCCGCGGATAAAAAGCAGCACGTAGCTGTCGTCCGCGTTGCGCTGATACACCACGGCCTTTATGGAACGATCCGTGGGAAGGTGCAGGTAATTGCACACGTCCTCTATCGTCTGCTGGTGCGGGGTGTGGACAAGCTTCGCTTCCTCCAGGGGTTCCGGCATTTCGTTGTGAATAATGCTTTCCGCCGTCTCCATATTGGCGCGGTAGCCGCACTCGCTGCAGGTGACGATGGTATCCTCGCCCACGGGAGTCAGCAGCATGAACTCATGGGAGACGCTGCCGCCCATCATGCCGCTGTCGGACAATACGGAAACGACCTCCGGTATGCCCGCCCGGGCGAATATGCGCTCGTACGCGTGCAGGCATTCCTCATAGTACCGTTCCAGATCCTCCTGGGAGGTGTGGAAGGAGTACGCGTCCTTCATGGTGAACTCACGCACGCGGATCAGCCCCCCGCGCGGGCGGGCCTCGTCGCGGAATTTCGTCTGGATCTGGTAGATCATGAACGGGTATTTGCTATAGCTCTGGCCGTAATCGCGCACAAGCTGCACGGCGGCCTCCTCGTGCGTCATGCCCAGCACCAGCGGGCTGCCGTTTCTGTCCTTCATGCGCATGAGCTCGCTGCCCACGCTTGTAAACCTGCCGGATTCCTCCCACAGGCTGCCGGGGAGCACCACGGGGAACAGCACCTCCTGCCCGCCGATCGCGTCCATTTCCTCCCGGATGATCTGCTCGATTTTCCGCGTGATGCGCCGAAGCGGCGTATACAGCGAGTAGATGCCGTTCGCCACGTATTTCATGTAGCCGCCGCGGATCATCAGCGCGTGGCTGTCTATCACGCAGTCCGACGGACGCTCCTTGAACCGTTCCCCCACCAGCCGGTCGATCTTCATAGCTTTGCCTCCCTCTGTTTCAGTGAAAATAAAAACGCCCCAAGCGATTTTCGCTCAGGACGAACCCATCGGTCCGCGGTACCACCTAAATTCAGGGGAGTTCCCCTGCCCTCACGCGTACGAAATACGCTTCCCCTATGACGGGGGGATTCCGGCGGGCCTTACCTGAAAATTTTCCTTTACGGCCCGCGGCTCCAAGACGGGTTCCGCATTTCCCCCTGAAGATTTGCACCAGCCATCTTCTCTCTAAAAAGGGTCCGTATGCGTACTGGTTCTTTTCATCGCTTTTCTCTATATAACGTAAGTAAGGATAGCAAATACGGCGCGCAAAGTCAATTGACAGATGCCGGATTTCCTGCTATAGTGTGCACAATTCTTATTTGGGGGTAGCCCATGCGCGGTTTTATCAGGACAATCGCCTCCCATTACGAGTCTGCTTCCTATTATTACGGAAACAGGCTTGGGTTGCCGTTGCCTTTGTAGAACCATACTCAGGCATTCAGGCGGCTCAAGGCTTACGCTTTGGGCCGCTTTTTTGTTATTTTGCTTACGGAAAGGAGAACCAAAATGACTCAGGATGAAGTATTGGCTCTGATCAAGCGCGACGCGGTGGATCTCTTCTCCTACGACGGCCTGCGGGAGCGCCTCAATAGCGGCAGGCCGCTGAAAATCAAACTGGGCGCGGACCCTTCCCGCCCGGACCTGCACCTGGGGCATTCCGTGGTGCTCAAAAAATTGCGGCTGCTCCAGGATGCCGGGCATGAGATCTGGTTTGTGATCGGGGATTTTACAGGCATGATCGGCGATCCCTCCGGCCGGAGCAGGGCGCGCCCTCCGCTGACGTTCGGGCAGACGCGGGAGAACGGGCAAAGCTACTTTGAGCAGGTGACGAAAATACTTGACCCGAAAAAGACGAACATCGCCTACAATTCGGAATGGCTCGGCAAGCTGGGTTTTGCGGACGTGCTGGCTCTTGCGGGAAAATACACGCTCGCGGGCATTCTGGAACGGGACGATTTTAAGCAGCGCTACCTCGCGCAACAGCCCATCGGCCTGCATGAGCTGTTTTATCCCCTGATGCAGGGGTACGATTCCGTGGCGCTTCACGCGGATATCGAGGTGGGCGGCACGGACCAGACGTTCAACCTTTTGGTCGGGCGCGCGCTGCAAAAGGATTACGGGCAGATACCGCAGGAGGTCGTCACGTTCCCGCTGCTGCCGGGCCTGGACGGTATCGAGAAAATGAGCAAGTCGCTCGATAACTACATCGGCATCAGCGAGCCCGCGGATGTGATGCTTGAAAAATGCATGCGCGTGCCGGACACGGTGCTGGGAGATTATTTCCGTCTGACGACGGACATTGCCCCTGAACGCTATATTCCCCTGATGGAGCAGGACATGCACCTGGCGCACTTTCTTTTTGCCAGAGAGATCGTAACGCTCTACCACGGGGCGGCTGCCGCGGAGGAGGCGGAGCGGCGTTACCGTGAGATCGCCGCGGGCAAGGCACCCGAGCGTATGGAAACGCTCGTCATCCGGCAGGAGAGCGTTTCCATAGCAGAGCTTTTGAAGCTGGCGGGTTTTGCTTCCTCCAATTCCGAGGCCAGGCGGCTTATCGTTGGGAAAGGCGTCAAATTCAATGGCGAAATCGTAAACGACAAGGACCTCATCATACGGGAGAACGGCATATTGAGCCGGGGAAAAAGCAAATTCAGGCGCGTTGCGTTTGAACGGGACAAATAAAGTTCATGGCTGCGCCTTCCAAATTTGACATTCGCTCGCTTTTGGCGTATACTGGACAGGTAGTGTCACCCACGCCACGCAGCTCCGGCTTCGTGGATTTGCGGGTGGCGTTGCTTTTTTGGTCTTTTCCGGGCGAACGGCCCTTTTCTGAGATTGTCATTGCCGGAAACATCGCGACGAAGCAATCCGGAAACTTTTAAACTGGATTGCTTCGCCTCGCTCGCACTGTTTCCCTAAAAATCACTCTGCGGGTTTTGTTTTTTCCTCCTGAGAAGCATCGGAAACGATATGCAGCGAAGGCTCCGCGTTTTCCACATACGCGTCCTCCGCATTGCGCTGCACGGCTTTGAGGCTTTCGATCGTGGTGGATATGGTATTGAAAAGCGCATGGCACATGGTCTTGTAATCCGGCATAAATATCGCTCCCTGCTCCGTTATCGGAGCAATTATAGCATGGCGTTTTTCTATAATCAATCCAATGTGCTCAAAAATTTTGAGCGGGGAAGAATCCGACGATATGAGGCAGCATATTAGGGCGAACCGCCGGATCGGCGAGAATATCCGCAGGCTGCGCTCGGCAAAAGGCATCACGCAGGAACAGCTTTGCGCAAAGCTTCAGGTAGGCGGCTGCGATATCTCCCGGGGGACATTGGCAAAAATCGAGGCGGGCATCCGCCATATTTCAGTAGAAGAACTCGCCGCCGTCAAAAACGTGCTGGAGAGCTCCTATGAGGAGATTTTGCAATAGACTCCAAAAGCCCGCTCTTCGCACCGGCGACGGAGCGGTTTTTTTGCTCTTTTCTTTTCTCAAAACGCGTTCCCATTACGCAAGCGCGATTACGAAATAAGTGCTGCCGCCGCTATTTTTATGGCCTGCTTAAATGCTCTGCCTGCCAACTCATCAAACTATTT
>DATMXR010000243.1:0-11762 GCA_035561315.1 Feifaniaceae bacterium | reverse complement strand
GGGTTAGGATATTTCCATGAACCATCCGGCAACTGCTTTTTAATAATAGTTTGCGCTTCCTTCTCCTGCCATAAATCTTGTACTTGTAAGCTTTGGTCTTTCAGGTCGCGACAGGCAAACAGGGCAATGGCTTTATTATTCATCAGCGGAGACAAAGCATCAAAACACAAATGGCTTTCCCATGTTTCTTTATGGTCTGAGTTCATCGCAATCCCTCCTGTTCCTTGTCACCCGTTTCATCCAAGGACAGCGTATCTATCGGCAATATCAAACATGCTCGAGCATTGCAGGTCTTTAAACCTTTTCAATCAAGCAGCAGACCTCAACGTGCGCCGTCTGCGGGAACAGATCAAAGGGCTGAACAGCTTCCACTTTATAGCCGCCCTCGGAGAGTATTTTGCAATCCCGCGCCAATGTCGCCGGATTGCAGGATATATAGACGACGCGCTTTACGCCGCTTTCGGTCACCGCCCGCAAAAACGCCTCCTCCGCGCCTTTTCTCGGCGGGTCCAGCACCAGGGCGTCCGCCTGAAAGCCGTCCGCAAGGAGCTTGGGCAGTGCTTCCTCCGCCGGGGCGCATAAAAAGCGGGCGTTTTGTATGCCGTTTTGCTCCGCGTTGCGCCTCGCGTCTTCCACGGCCTCGGGCACGTTTTCAATGCCGATCACCTCTTTGGCATGCCTGGCTAAAAGCAGCGTGATCGTGCCGATGCCGCAGTAGGCGTCCACCACCCGCTCGGTTCCGGTAAGCGCAAGAAGTTCGATCGCCTTTTGATAGAGCTTTTCCGTCTGCACCGGGTTCACCTGCAAAAACGAGGCGGGACTGATGGAGAACGGAAGGCCGCAGAGCGTCTCCGTGATATACGGCTCGCCCCACAGCAGACGGTACTCCATGCCCAGTATCACGTTTGTCCGATCTTTTTGAATGTTGAGATATACGCTTTTCAATCCCTCCACGCGCTCGCGCAGGGTCTCAATAAGCGCCTGTTTTTCCGGTATGGAGGCGGAGGCGGCAACGATCGTCACCATCGCTTCCCCGCCTGCCGACGCCCGCGCCACCACATGGCGGAGCATGCCCTTGCCCGTTTGCTCGTCATATGCAAGAACGCCGTGCGCGTTCGCCCAATCCCGCACGGCGAGCATGGCAAGCAGGCCCGATTCTTTTTGAATGAGGCAATCCTCCGTGGGGATCAGCCGGTGGCTGCGCGGCGCAAAAAAGCCCGCCTGCACGCGCCCGCCGATCTCCGCAAACGGGAAGCTTCCTTTGTTGCGGTACTGCCAGGGCTCGTCCATACCGGTTACGGGCGGCACCGCAATGCCCTTTAACCCGCCCAGGCGGGTAAGCGCGTCCTCCACCGCCTTGCGCTTATAGACAAGCTGGGCGGCGTAATCGAGGTGCTGCAGCGTACATCCGCCGCATTTATCGAATATGGCGCAGGGCGGCGTTACGCGGTCCCGCGCCGGGACGAGTACCTCCAGAAGCTTTGCGACGCCGTAGCCGGAACCGGCCTTGATGATATGCGCCCGTACGCGCTCGCCCGGCAGCGCGCCGGGCACGAACACCGCGTATCCATCCGCCCGGCCGATCCCTTCCCCCTCCGCGCCCAACGCGCTTATGTCCAGTATGATATCGTCGTTGCGCGCGACGGGCGGACGTTTTTGCTGCATAGAGCGCTCCTCGGTATTTCAAAAATTAGAATTTGGTCAGAAAATCGTTCATCTCGTAGAGTTCGGAATCGAAGCGGTCCGCTTTTTCCACCGCTTCCTGAAGCGGGACCTCAATGATCTTGTTGTCCCGGATGCCTATCGCGAGGCCGCCCGTACCTTCGCTCAACAGATCCACGGCGCGCACGCCCATGCGGGTGGCTAAAATCCGGTCAAACGCGGAAGGGTCGCCGCCGCGCTGGATGTAGCTTAACACCACCGCCTTGATCTCCACATCCGAATGCTCGCGCACGTAGTTCGCAAATTCCTCCGCGTGGCCCGCGCCTTCGGAGATGATGACCATGCTGGTGAGCCTGCCGCGGAGCTTGTTGTCAATGAGGCGCTTTGTGGCGTCCTCCCAGGAATATTCCCGCTCGGGCAAAAGCGTAAGGTCCGCGGGGCCCGCGATGCCCGCCCAAAGAGCGATGTCCCCGCAGTTGCGGCCCATGACCTCCACCACGCCCACGCGGTCATGCGCGCGCATGGTATCCCGGATCTTGCTGATTTCGTGGATGACGTTGTTGACCGCGGTATCGAAACCTATGGTATAGTCCGTATACCCCATATCGTTGTCTATGGTGCCGGGAAGCCCTATCGTCTGAATGCCCGCGTCCGCAAGGGCAAGCGCGCCCTTGTAGCTGCCGTCCCCGCCGATGACCACAACGCCGTCTATGTTGTACGCTTTCAATACCTTGATGGCCTGGGCCTGACCTTCCGGCGTCCTGAATTTTTCGCTGCGGGCGGTGCGCAATACGGTGCCGCCCTTTTCGAGGATATTGTGGACGTCGTCATACTGGAGCTGCTGGAGCCTTCCCTCCATCAACCCCTGGTAGCCGTGGTAGATCCCCATGACGATCATGCCGCGGTCCAGCCCCGCCTTCACTACGGCGCGGATCGCCGCATTCATGCCCGGGGTATCCCCTCCGCTTGTCAAAACGCCGATTCGTTTCATACGCATTTCCTTTCAAAAACAAAATGACAAAAAAATGATTGCCCGGTCAGGAATAAAGCCGTTCTCCTGCCCTGCCGCGCTGCTCCGGGCTTTTGACGGCGATCTTTACGTTTTCTGCGCCGACCATGTCCCCCATGTTTTTCAAAAACCCATCCGAGAGGTTGACGGCATATTCCTTGGGCAGGCGCTTGCCGCAATTGCCCGCCTCGCAGAGCACCACCGGCACGTTGCCGGGATAACGCGTCAAAAGCTCCACGGTTTGCGCATAAAGCTCCTTTGTAAGCTCGTCATACCGTAAGTACAGCGTGGGCACGACCTCGTCAAGCGGGACCATCTCATCCACCAGTATGCTGTTCTTCTGATTCTCGCGCATGTTCAGCTTGCCCGTCACCATGACGGCGCGGGCGGGATAGAATATATTTGCCACCTGCGTCAGCGTGCGGGGGAACAGCACGAGGTCCACCGTGCCGGTGACGCCTTCGAGCGCCGCATACCCCATCAGGCTGTTGCCCGCGCGGGTGGGCTTGCGCTCCACCTGGGAGAGTAGCCCGCCGGTGCGCACGCGGTCGTTGTCCCGCGGGGCCTGGGAACCGTCCGCCTCCTGCAAGTCTAGAACGCTATACTCCATGGCGGACAGTACGCCCGCATAATCGTCCAGCGGGTGGCCGCTGATGTAGACGCCGATCGCCTCGCGCTCTTTGTCCAGTATGGTCTGGTGCGAAAACTCCGCGATATCGGGAAGCCGTATGACCGCCCCCTGCAAAGCGGGCGCGCCGCCTCCGAGATCGAACAGTGATATCTGCCCCTGGTCGCGCATTTTCTTGGCCTGCGCGGCGCTGTCCAGAGCCCGCTCGTATACGGCAAGAAGCTGCGCGCGCTTCACACCCATGCCGTCAAAGCCGCCCGCGTAAATGAGGCCTTCCAAAGCGCGCTTGTTCAGGCCCTCCGAGCGGTCCACAAAATCAAAGAAATCCCGGAACGCACCTGCGCGCTCCCTTTCGCGCACCATCTGCTGCATGGCGGCCTCGCCGACGTTTCTAACCGCGCAAAGCCCGAAGCGTATGGCGCCGTTTTCTACCGAAAAACGCGCGCGGCTCCTGTTGACGTCCGGCGGGAAGACCTTGATGCCCATCCTGCGGGCGCTGTAGACGTATTTTGCGACGTCGTCCGCGCTGCCCAAGTAGCTGTTTAACAGCGCCGCCATAAACTCCGCCTTGTAATAGAGCTTCAGGTACGCCGTGCGGTAGGCGACCACGGCGTAGCATGCCGCGTGGGATTTGTTGAAGGCATAGGAGGCGAAATCCATCATTTCGTCGAACAGCTTGTTGGCCGCCTCGGCGGGCACGCCGTTTTTCACGGCGCCAGAGATGCCTTCCTCCTCGTTCCCGTATATGAAATTCGCGCGCTCTTTCGCCATGACGTCGTGCTTTTTCTTGCTCATGGCGCGGCGCACGAGATCGCTTCTGCCCAAAGAATAGCCGCCCAGATCCCGCACGATCTGCATGACCTGCTCCTGGTACACCATGCAGCCGTATGTGTTCTGCAGGATGGGCCGGAGCTTTTCCGTACCATAGGTGACGGGCACGGTGCCGTGCTTTGCGCCCACATAGCGCGGGATCTGCGCCATGGGGCCGGGGCGGAACAGCGAGATGCCCGCGATGATATCCTCGAAGCTGTCGGGCTTCAGCTGCATCAAAAACTGGCGCATGCCCGCGCTTTCCAGCTGGAACACGCCGTCGGTATCGCCGCTTGCTATCATCTGGTAGACCTTGGGGTCGTCGTAGGCCATGCCGTCAAGCTCCGGCGGTTCCTTGCCGCTTTGGCGGATGAAGTCCAGCGTATCGCGTATGACGGTGAGCGTCCTAAGGCCCAGAAAGTCCATTTTCAAAAGGCCCAGCTCCTCCAGCGTCCCCATGGGGAACTGAGTGGTGACGGATTCGTCGTTTTTCTGGAGCGGGACCACTTCCATGACGGGGTTTCTCGAAATCACGACGCCCGCCGCATGCGTGGAAGCGTGGCGGGGCTGGCCCTCGAGCCTTCTCGAAAGGTCGATGAGCGTCTTGACCTCCGGCTCGTTGTCGTACGCCGCGCGAAGCTCCGGCGACATGGAAAGCGCGCGCTCGAGCGTCATGTTGAGTTCGTAAGGCACCATTTTGGCGACCTTATCGACATCCCCGTACGGCATGTGAAGCGCCCGGCCCACGTCCCGCACGGCGGCCCGGGCCGCCATGGTGCCGAACGTGATGATCTGTGCCACATGGTCCGCGCCGTACTTGCCCACCACGTAGTCGATGACCTCCTGCCGCCGCTCGTAGCAGAAATCCACGTCGAAATCCGGCATGGAAATGCGCTCCGGGTTCAGGAAGCGCTCGAACAGCAGGCCGTATTTTAAAGGGTCCACGTCCGTGATGTTGAGGCAGTACGCGGCAAGGCTGCCCGCGCCGCTGCCGCGGCCGGGGCCCACGATGATACCGTTGCGCTTGGCGAAATCTATAAAATCCCAGACGATCAAAAAATAATCCACAAAGCCCATGCGCTCGATGACGCCAAGCTCGTATTCCAGCCGTTCGCGCTCTTCGGTACCGGCGTGGGGCATCTTTTTCTTTAAGCCGTCGTCGCACAGCTTCCGCAGAAACGCGGCGTTTTCCATGCCGTCCGGCGCCGCAAAGCCGGGCAGGTGCTTTTCCCCAAACGCGATCTCAAGCGCGCACTTGTCCGCGATCTCCTGCGTGGCGGTAAACGCCTCGGGGTACTGCCCCAGCGCGGCGCGCATTTCCTGCTCGCTCTTTAAATAAAACTCGTCCGCGTGCATGCGCATGCGGTTGGGTTCGTCCACAAACGTATTGGTCTGCACGCACAGCAGCACATCCTGCACCTGCGCATCCTCTTTGTTGACATAATGGACGTCGTTGGTGGCCACAAGCTTTGCGCCGATCTCTCCGGCCAGCTTCACTAAGCCCGGAAGCACCTCTTTTTGCTCGGGGATGCCGTGATCCTGGATTTCAATATAAAAATCCTCCCCGAACATGCCTTTTAGGCGTTCCGCAAGCTCCTTCGCGCCGCCGTAATTGCCCTGCAAAATCCGCTGCGGGATATCCCCGGCCAAACAAGCGGAGAGGCAGATAAGGCCTTCCGAATGCCGGGACAGCAGGTCGTAATCGATGCGGGGCTTGTAGTAGAAGCCGTTCAAAAACGCCTCGGAGGACAGGCGCATGAGGTTTTTGTAGCCGACCTGATCCTTGCACAGCAGTATGAGGTGGGCGTATTCCCTGTCCTTCGGGCCCTCGCGGTCCATCATGGAGCGGGGCGCGACATACGCCTCCATGCCGATAATAGGCTTGATGTTTTCCTTTTGGCAGGCCTTATAAAAATCGATCACGCCGTACATCACGCCGTGGTCCGTGATGGCGAGCGCCCCCATGGCGTGCTTTTTCGCGCACGCGACAAGCTCCCCGATGCGCGCCGCGCCGTCGAGGAGGCTATACTGCGTATGCACATGCAGATGGGTAAAGGACACTTTGTACCTACTAATCTTTTAGCTTTTGCGGGTAAGTTCCACCATCGCGCTCATGGCGACGTCTTCGTCCGGCCCGTTGACAAACAGATGGATGGTGTCCCCCTGCCCTACGCCAAGGGACAATACGCCCATAATGGACTTCGCGTTGACCTTTTTGTTGCCTTTTTCAATGAGCATCTGGGAGGTGAAGCCGCTTGCAATCTGTACAAACTGGGCCGCAGGACGGGCGCGCAGCCCCTCGGAATTCTGGATGGTCAGCACCTTATGTATCATCACGACGCCTCCTTTTGATCTATCATACCCGCTAGGGCAATCAACTTAGACGCTCGGCAATCTGCAGCAGCCTTTGCAGGCGGTGGTTCATGCCGGATTTCCCTATGCCCGCGAGATCCGCAAGCTCCTGCAGGCTCGCGTCCGGATGATGCAGCCTGAGTTCCGCCGTTTCTCTGAGCGCGGGCGTGAGCCGTTTGTGGTTTTTGTGCCGCAAAATCCGCTCTATGGCCTCAAGCTGTTCCCCCGCCGCGTTCACGGTCTTGCCGATGTTGGCCGTCTCGCAGTTGCTCGTCCGGTTGATATAGTTGCGCAGTTCCTTTTCCGCGCGCGTATCCTCAAAGGAAAGCGTGGCGGTGGAAGCGCCGAGCAGCGCAAGAAACGAGGCGATTCGATCGCCCTCTTTTAAGTATACCACAGTTCGCTCCTTGCGGCGAACCGTTTTTGCCTCCAGTGCAAGGCCGCCCATCAGGCCGCAAAGCGCCTGGGCCAGTTCCTCGCTGCGGCAGACGATCTCCAGATGATAGGCGCGCTTCGGGTCGGAGCAGGAGCCCGCGCCCATGAACGCGCCGCGCAAAAACGCCTTTTGGAGGTCCTCCGTTTTCAGCTTTTCCCGCGGAATGCCCTGCGTGAGCTCCACGCCCGCCTCCGTCCTCTGAAAAAGCCCGGCGTCTGTGAGCAGCGCCTCGCAGCCTTCGCCATTGAGCGTCACCACGGTAAGCGTCAGGCGGCGCTCCGTATCCCGTAAGGACAGCGTCGCGTCCAGGTCGTACAGGGAGGTCGCCAAAGCCGCGATGTGCCGCCCGACCTCGTGGGTTTCCGTCACATACTCGATGCCCGGCGTCCGGCCCAGCTTCAGCATGCCTGCCGCATGCGTCAGCCCGTAAAGCTGCGCGCGCTTTTGCGCTTCCGACCGAAGGCGGATATGCGCAAGTTCCCGCTTCACGCCCCTGGAAAAGGACATGGACTACACTCCCTTATCAGATGATAACACGCGGCGGCGAAGCTGGCCGCACGCGCCCTCGATATCCGTACCCATCTCCCGCCGCACCGTGGCGGAAACATGAAGCGCATTGAGCCAATCCGCAAACTGCGCGGCCTGCCTGCGCGTCGCTCCTTTTAAATCCCGCTCGGGCACCGGGTTGAGCGGGATGAGGTTGACGTGGCAGTTGATATCCTTCAGCCGGTCTGCGAGCGCCCCGGCGTCCGCTTTCGAGGCGTTCACGCCGTCGATGAGCGCGTACTCGAATATCACGCGCCTGCCGGTTTCTTCCGCGTATTCCTTCGCGGCGTTTAGTACCGCCGCAATCGGGTACGTGCGGTTGACGGGCATGATAGCGCTTCTCTGTTCGTCCGAATGCGCGTGCAGGGATACGCACAGCGTCACAGGCGGGGCTTCTTTTACCAGCCGCTTCATATTGGGCACGAGCCCGCAGGTGGAAAGCGAGATGTTGCGCGCGCTGATTTTAAGGCCATCCGGCGCTACGGCGCGCTTTAAAAACGCGACCACGTTATCATAATTATCGAGTGGTTCGCCGCTGCCCATGAGCACGATATTGGTTACGGCGCGGCCGCTTGCCGTTTTTGGCTCATCCCGCTCTATGGCGGTGACCTCTGAAAGCATTTCCCCCGCCGTGAGGTCCCGCACGCGCCCTTCCAGTGTGGAGGCGCAGAACGCGCAGTTCATCCGGCACCCGACCTGGGTGGAAAGGCACAGCGTATTGCCGTGGTGGTAGCGCATCAGCACGCCCTCCACCAGGTTGCCGTCCTCGAGCGCGAACAGGTATTTGACCGTGCCGTCCTGCGCGGAAAGATATTTTTCGTGGATGGACGCCCCGCCGAACGGGATCTTTCCAAGCTCCCCGCGCAAATCTTTGGGGAGGTTCGTCATTTCCTCCGGCCGCATGCCGCGCATGAGCCACTCGTTCACCTGTTTGGCCCGAAACGCGGGCCGTCCCAGGCTTTTGATGAGTTCGTTCAATTCCTCAGGTGTATGGTCCATCAAACGTTTCATGCTTCCCCTTGTAACCGCACCAACCGTGCGATAAAAAAACCTTCCGTATGGTGCCTGTGCGGCAAAAGCTGCACCATACCGCTTGTTAAATCCCCCAAAGCGGCGGGCAGGAACGGCGTCAATGAATCCAGGCGGAATTCTTTATGCCGCGCGAGAAAGGCATTGACCTGTTCCTCGTTTTCCCGCTCCGATATCGTGCAGCTTGCGTAAACAAGCGCGCCGCCGGGCTTGACATAGGCCGCGCAGGCTTCCAATATCCGACGCTGTGCTGTAGCCAGCGCCCCGATCGCTTCCGGCGTCTTCGCGTAGCGGACGTCGGGCTTATTATGCGCCACGCCGAGACCGGAACAGGGGACGTCCAGCAGCACCGCGTCGAACGCTTCCCTGCATTCCTCCACAGGTTCCGCCGCGTCCTGTACATTGGCTTGTACGGGAACACGCAGCCGGGCGAACGTTTTGTCCATCAATTCCTTGCGGTGCGGATGCAGCTCCCATGCGGTAAGCGAAAGTTCCGGTTCGAGCGCGTACAGGTACGCGCTTTTCCCGCCGGGTGCGGCGCAGGCGTCCAGCACGCGCATATTCGGCTTTACGCCGCACGCGCGGCAGACAAGCATGGCGCTTTCGCTCTGCACGGCGACGCTTCCGTCCTGAAACAGCGGGTCGTTACTAACGTCAAACCCGCGCTCCAGCTTGAAGCAATTCGGGTCAAGCAAGCCTCTTGAAAAGCCGACGCCCCTGTCCTTGAGCGCCCGCTCCAGCGCCTCCGCCGTGAACGGCGGCTGGGCGCGCAGCGCCATGGGCTGCGGCTGCTCCCGCAGCATCAGCTCCGTCTCCGCCTCGCCAAAGCGGGAGATCCATTCCGTAACGAGCCATTTCGGCCAGCTGTATTTTATGCTCAGCCGCGCCGCGGGCTCTTCGGGAAGCGGCGGCAATGCGTCCATTCCCCTTGCGAGCGCGCGCAGCACGCCGTTGATATACCCCGCCATCGCGCCTTTTCCGACTTCCTTCGCGAGCTTTACGCTCTCGTTGACGGCGGCGGAAGGCGGCACGCGCATAAACAGCAATTGGCACGCCCCCATGCGCAGGATGCCGCGGATGACGGGCTTCTGCGTCCCCGTGGTAACGGAGGCGAGCGCATAATCAAGGTACAGCAAATGATCGAGCGTTTCATACACCGCGGCGAATACCCATTTGGCGTCCGAAGCGCTTACATTCCGCTGCGCCTCCTTGAGCCGCAGGTTTGCGTACGCGCCGCGGTCGGTGATATCCATCAGCGCTTCGAGCGCGGCCCTGCGTACGCTCATACGAGCCTTTTCCCCGCAAGGGGCCTGCCGCGCAAATATGCTTTCGCCTCCATGCGCCTGCCGCCCGCGGCCTGGAGCTCCAGTATCTCTAAAACGCCGTCCGCACAATTTACAAACAGCCCGCGCTTTTCATCACCGAACAACGTACCGGGTTCCCCCTGTATCCTTCCTTCCGCCGTGCGGGTGCGCCATATCTTGAGCGTGTCCATTCCGCCTTCCATATATGCGTATGCGCCGGGCCACGGGTTTACGCCACGCACGCGGTCATGTACGCTTTTTGCAGGAAGATCGAACGAAAGCTTCCCGTCCTCTTTTTTGAGCATGCGGCACCTGGTGGCTTTTTCCTCGTCCTGCGGGGTGCGTACGAGCGTGCCGCTTATGAGCTTTTCTATGGTTTCCTTAAGCGTCTCCGCGCCCAATTTTGCCATGCGGATATACAGCTCCCCCGCCGTTTCATCCGGCAATATGGGCGTTTCTCGGGCAAAGAGAATATCGCCGGTATCCAGGCCCACGTCGGTGAGCATGGCGGTGATGCCCGTGACCGCCTCGCCGTTTATGATCGCCCACTGGATGGGCGCCGCGCCCCTGTACTTCGGCAGAAGCGAGCCGTGCACGTTGATGCAGCCGTATTGGGGAACGCTTAAATTTTCCGCGCTCAAAATCTGCCCGAACGCCGCCGTCACCATAAGGTCCGGCTTAAACGCGCGAAGCGGCTCCAGCCCCTCCGCGTCCCGCATGCGCACGGGCTGGTATACGGGGATGCCGAATTTTAGCGCAAGCGCCTTGACCGGAGGCGGGGTGAGCACCGCGTGCCTGCCCTGCGGCTTGTCCGGCTGGGTGAATACACAGAGCGCGTGCCCCGCGTCTATGAGCATTTGCAGTGACGGGAGCGCGAACTCCGGCGTCCCCAAAAAGGCGATCCGCATCAGATTCTTTCCTCCGGCGAATCGGGCGCGCCGTCCTCCGGCACGTCGCCCTCTTCGTCTTCGCCGTATCCTTCGGGCGGCTCGGTAATGAGATCGATATACACCTTGCCGTCCAGATGGTCCGCTTCATGCAAAATGGCGCGGGCAAACAGCCCTGTCGCGTCGTATTCCACCCATTCCCCGTTTCGGTTCTGGGCGCGGGCGATCACGTGATTGGGGCGCACCACATAGCCGGATTTGCCGGGGAAGGAAAGGCACCCTTCCATGCAGCCCTGCTCGCCTTCGGTAAACAGAATTTCGGGGTTGATCATTTCCACGGGACCGTCCCCGCAGTCTATCACCAGCACGCGCCGCAATATCCCCACCTGGGAAGCGGCAAGCCCCACGCCGTCGGCATCGTACATGGTTTCGAGCATATCGTCAAGCAGCGTGTGGATGCGCTTGTCTATGCGCTCCACCGGCCTGCAGACCTTATATAACGCGGGGTCCTTTTCCTGCAATATCTTTCTCAATGCCATACGATCTTCTCCTCTTTGCCCTGTCGTTCCCTTAATTATAATACACGCGCGCATCCATGGAACAGATTTTCTGATTGCGCCGCCCGAATTTCACAAATTTGCCCAATTACCCTAAAACAGATCGCCGGGATTGATTTCAAGCGAAGCGAACCGCTCCCCCCGGTGCGCGGAGGTGTATTCGTAGACCGCTTTCAGCGCCGCGGCCGTGCGCGGCGTGCGCAGCAGCTTGACCAATACGGCGAAGCGGTACACGCCCTGCTTTTTGTAGATGGGCGCGGGCGCGGCGCTTAAAAACAGCAGCTCCTCCTCGTGGCCCAAAAGCGCCTCCTTCACGGCCTCCTCCAGCCCTTTCGCGTAGCGGACGCCGTCCTGCTTTAAAGCGTCCTCTTCGAGGCCGGTAAAAAGCGCGCGCACAAACAGCGAAAACGGCGGGAACAGCGCGGCCCGCCGCTGCGCAAGCTCGTATGCAAAAAAACCCTTGTAATCGTGCGTGCGGGCAAACGCGATGCTGGGGTGCCCCGGCGAGTATGTCTGGATGATGACCCGCCCCGGCGAAAGGT